>NC_007899.1:600000-900000 GCF_000009945.1 Chlamydia felis Fe/C-56
TTTCTGGGGGATTAATTATCAAACTTCTATCAGTAACAACGCCTTGAAGTTCTCCTTTAAAATCTAAAACAAAAACTAGACGCGTTAAATCTATTCCGGGGTTATTTCTAATACACGCAGAAACATCTTTCACAGTAGTTTCCATTAAGAAGGCGAAAAACTCATTCGTCATGAGTCTTCCAGCAGTATTGCGTCCGTGTTTTTGTAAATCGCGAATTTTCAACGCTTTTTTAGAATCTATTAATTCTAAAATTCTACGATAACGTCGATCAGGAATATCGTCTAATACCCATACGGCTTCATCAGGAGGCATTTGATCAATTAATGCGCATACTTCTATGTCTGTTAACTTACGGAAAATAGCCCACCGAGAAGCCGAATCTGTGTTAATAATAAAAGCAACTCGAGAGGCTATACATGATAGATTTTTATAAAGAATAGCACGTGAGTCTGGAGGAAGACAAGACACTGCATAGGCTAAATCTATAGGATTATATTCACTAACAATCTTTGAAAGATCGTGGGAATGTATATCCGTAGATAAACACGTAAACGCTTTTTCCAGTTTAAAACTTAGCTCATCATCTAAATGGCTAGTTTTCGAATCCATTAAGTTTCCCGAACCAAGAGCCGTGTCTAGTTTCTCTTCGCCTCTGTTTTGCTCGCCCACCATAGTTTACCTCTTTGATTAGCCACGACTTCATGAAACGCATGTCCATCTCGCAAATTTGCTAAACAGGGATCTTTCTGCCATCGTGATTCTGTGATTTTAAATCCAAAATCTACAGAACGCATTATCATAGCCCAGGCTTGACTGATATCTTTTTTAACAGCGTAAAATTTACCTAGAGTGTAATAGGCTTCGCTACACCCCAGGACTATAGCCCGTTCTAAATACACCCTAACTAATTCTTCGGATTCGAAACAATGCCGTTTCCAAAATAGAAATAGCCAGGCCTCACCTAATAAGAGTAATAAATCCTCTTGATCAGGATATTCGCCTACTAACGAATTTAAAATAACTAAAGCTTCTTCAACTAGGGTCTCATCTTGCAATAGTTTCCCTTTTCTTAAAAGAGTGGAAGCGAGAATAATCTTAGCTCTAAAAGACAGTCTATCTTCATCTATACTAGATAATAGAGCATAAGCTTTATCATAATAATCCAAGGATTCTTGAAGATCAGCTAATAAGTAGCAGGAATGCCCCCACAATTCTAAAATCTCCATGCGGTGAGAAAGATCCCAAGCTCTACGATAGTACAACAAAGATTCTTCTAAATAAATTTCCTTATAAGCAAGATCAGTAGATGCTTCAGCTAAGCATTTTAGAGCGAGGCCTCGATCACTCCAAAATAAAAATACCTCGGGGCGCAAAGAACACAGTCCCTTTGCTACACTAACAGCTTTCTGAAGTAATCTCACATTCTTTTTTCTTACTCCCCACGCAAAGTATACATCAAATAACTTTTGTCTACTGTTAATGTTATCTGCTTCCCATTCAATACAAGATTTAAAACAAGAGGCCGAAGCTGCAAACGTCGCATCATCACCAAAATATAAAGCAGAACAAAGCTGTATCACCCCTAATGCCTGAACTAAATAAGCATTTCCAGGGAAAGTTTTCATGGCCATCACTAGTCGCGAACGGCTTTCCCTAAATAAATTTGGCTCCTCTAAATATAGGCCTAATATCGCTATACCATTAGCTAGAAGAGCTGAAAGCATAATGGGATCAGCTCCTTTTTTTTGAGCCGTGGCCAGCTTATCCAATCCTATCTCTATGTGTTTCATATTGCTGTTCAGCCAACCAGAACGAATTAACAACTCTCCCCATACCACCCATAATTCAGCAATATGAGGACACGCCTGAACAGTTTGATACAGTATCCTATTAGCTTGATGAAAATGCTCTTTCTCATAAGTAACATCGAATAATCGCACTACAGCTACGGCATAGCTATAGCGGTAATTCTCATAAGAGATATTATCAAAACGGCGATTGAAACTAAGAAAAATAGCCTGAGACAAATGATCTATAGCTTGCTGTATATAAGAAGATTTCCCAAATAGTAAGCCAAAAATTTGTAGACATTCAGCATAATCTGCATGAGCACTTGCTCGATTTGAAACCAGGGTTAACACCTTAGAAAAATACTGAGAACTGCGCACGAGAACTTCGGTTTCTTTGCTCTTATAATACAATGTAAGATACGTCTTACCTAGAGCTTCATATACATACGCAGAGACTAAATGAGAAACTTCCTCATGTTTGTCTCCCTCGCAAAAATGTCCCCAACCTAGTCTATCATGCAAATGAGGATTAATCTTCAGCAATTGGTCTAAAATGTGAGCATTTTTGACAACTTTATCAAGAAATGTAGCGTCTCCGGTTAGGGAAAATAATTCATAATTCGCACATATTTGAGCAGAACACAGGGAGACCCTATCCGAAGAGCTTATTCCCAGCTTTTTGAACAAGAGATCCATGTAGGTTAAAACATCAATCAAAATTTGAGAGTTTTTTTTATTAATACCGTATTTCATTCCATAGAAAATCACTTTTTTCAAGACCACAATATGGTCTCGAGCAAGCATTAATAAGCTCTCAGATATTGATAGGTAACCCTCGCTAATCTCCGAACTTTCTTCTAGATCAATCAACTCAGAAATAAGAAAATTTATCGAAGCCTCAGAATAGCCGAATTCATCAAATGTTTCGGATTCTCTATAGAATTGTTTAGAAGAAATGAAAGGTAAGGATGATCCCATCTTGTGACTGCTTTACTGCCATATTCTTTTCCTCATATAATCTACAGAGGAGTTTCTAAAAGATTAAGATTCTACCCTTAACTCCGGATACAATCCCAAGCAATATATTATGTTTAAGATTTTCTGAGAAAAAAGCCGAGGATTTCGAAACTGATACTCAGATGTTCAATACTAAAGTATCCACCAGAAAAACTTAGGGACCAGTCTAACGCATTTAAGTTTTTCATCAAAAATATTTTACATGAGAAAGTTCTAAACAAACCATCATGTACAAATTAAAATATTGTGCTGATTGGCTCTTCCCCAGGATTCTCACTATCATCCAAATTGGGAGCAGTAACGACAGCTATTCCAGGATAAACAGGCAGATTCAAATCGGGGTAGTATTGAGCAGATGTATGGGTTCCTGAAACAATGTGCCCATTTTTAAATAAGAACATACTTATAGGCTGAAAACACCCAATTAGATATTGACTAAACTGCCCTAGCCCTTGTCGTGTACCCCCACCCTCAAATTTAAAATTGCGTTGGGGAGCACATAACCATAAGCCACGAGAACGAATGATATCATCATTCCAATCTCTTTCTACGCAGGCGTAGGCAACACGACCTCCTAAAGGATTCAGCAATCCATAAAAGACTGTCATCATTGAAGCCGTACCATAGAAAGGCGCCCTAAGAAAATTAACCAAAGACCTCGCCATCTCTCTAATAATATCTTTAAAAATAAAGCGGTCTTCTTGTGGTATTTTATTTTGAGAAAAACACTGGATAACCATTTGCAGAAGTATATGAAAAGGAATCACGATAAATCTGATCAAATTATAAATCATCTTAATAAGAACTAGAAAAGGAGCAGCGATTAAAGGAAAAACAAAAGTAGGAATTCTATAATCTACGCCTTCCGGATAGTAATACACTAGTGCCACACCAGATCCTGTTTCATCTAAAGTCGACAAATCTATGTGACTTTCCTGAACCCTTTCTTGTATACGCTCCTTTTCCCCAGCTTTTGGTTTAGAGTAATAACATACTGGCATAGGCGCCCAAACCCTGTTTCCAAAGGGTTTAATTACTGAACCTGAAAGGATATCGACTTTTTTACTAATTCTGTGTAAAACATACATCCCTCCTGAGAGCAGAAGAGTCGGAATAGCCACAGCAACAACAACCGAGACCCAAGTCATAACAAAAGCTTGAATTTGTAAAGTCCCAAGAAGCATCGCCAATAGAATTAAAGTTATCAATACAGACAACGCTAATAAAGCTACACGTGTTTGACGATTTGCTTGATACTTCTCTAAATCCAAATGGGTGCGAGCGTTTTTTGTGATCTTGGATTGAAATACACTTTTCCACTCTTTTTCATCTGGAAAATTACTGGGGCCTACGGGGGTTAATTTTTCATTAACCGTGGGCAAATTAAAACAAGACATGTTACACTTTTAAAAAGTTTTATTTTATTTCAATTTCAAAGAAAAGAAATGCTCGAGCTAGTATACTCGCATTACGCTTTTATTAAAAATTTTTAGTGCCAATCATGAAAAAGAAGCTCGCAAAATCGAATTACAATCTCCTGTTGTTAGGAAGCATGTTGTTAGGGTTGGCTCTAGCCTCCTTTAATTCTCCCCTGGTATTTCAAAGCGCGGAAATCATATCAGGAATTTTTTTAAAGTTGTTAAGATTTTTAAGCCTTCCCCTAGTATTTTTTGCTATCGGATCAACAATTACCTCTATCAAAAATTTTCAAGTAATGTTGTCCGTTGGGAGAAAAGTATTATACTATACGCTACTTACTACAATTATATCTGCAACAGTTGGCCTAGGATTATTTATTATTATTTATCCCGTTATGCCATTAGAAAACGCTGTGGGGTCTTCTTCAACAGTTTGTTCAACTGGTTACCTAAAGATATTGTCAAACACAATTCCTGCAAATATTTTAGAGCCTTTTCTAGACAACAATGTTATCTCAGCCACATTTTTGGCTGCCTTACTAGGAATAGCATCCCTTTTTCTTCCTGAAAAAGAAAAGAACTTCACCCACACCCTATTTTCAACTTTTTTCTCTATACTTTTGAATGTGGCTAAAGGAGTTCTTAAATTACTTGTTCCAGCAACACTGGCCTTCTCCGTTCTATTTTATAAGGAAGTCTCTCAGGGCCAAGACAACTTAGTCGTTTTTAGTAAATATCTTCTTTGCGTAGTGGGGGCCAACTTAATTCAAGGGTTTATTGTCCTACCGTGGCTTTTGAAAGCAAATAAGCTTTCACCCATCAAAATTGCCAAGGGAATGTCTCCAGCTTTAATTACGGCTTTCTTTTCAAAATCTTCGGCATCTACGCTTCCCCTAACCATGGAGCTGGCTGAAGAGGAGATCAAAATCAAGCCCGCACTATCCAGACTTGCTTTTCCTCTATGCTCTGTAATCAATATGAATGGTTGTGCTGCCTTTATTTTAATTACCGTGCTTTTTGTTTCCGCATCAAATGGTATTAGTTTTTCTCTTTTTTCAATGATTAGTTGGATATTCATTGCGACTTTATGTGCTATTGGAAATTCTGGTGTGCCTATGGGATGTTTTTTCCTGGCATCCTCGTTAATTACTTCAATGCACATTCCTTTACATTTGTTAGGGCTAATCCTACCCTTCTATACTGTCTTAGATATGATTGAAACAGCTTTAAACGTCTGGTCTGATTGCTGTGTTGTTAGTGTAACCGACAAATATTTTTCAAATAAATTTATTGAATTAGAACAAGTATAATGAACAAACATCAAAACCAATTCTCTTCTAGACTCGGATTTATTTTTTCTATGATGGGCATCGCTGTCGGTGCTGGTAATATTTGGCGCTTCCCTAGAATTGCAGCACAAAACGGCTCCGGAGCATTTATTTTAATTTGGCTTTTGTTTTTGTTTATCTGGTCAATTCCCCTGATTATTATAGAACTTTCTCTAGGAAAATTAACGAGAAAAGCCCCTATAGGCACGTTAATTAAGCTTGCCGGATCAAAATACGCCTGGTTAGGAGGATTTGTCACTCTAGTAACAACTTGTATTCTAGCCTACTACTCTAATATTGTAGGATGGGGGTTAAGCTATTTTTACTACTCAATTTCAGGGAAAATCTACGCAGGAAATAATTTTTCTCAATTATGGGAAACCCACTATCAGAGCTCCTTCCCCCTATTGTTTCATTTTCTATCCCTATTTCTAGCCTACATGATCATTCGCAAAGGTATCGTGCAGGGAATTGAAAAATGTAATAAAATTCTTATCCCCTCATTCTTTGTTTGCACCCTAATACTACTCCTTAGAGCTATTACCTTGCCTAATGCTATGCAGGGGATCAAGCAACTCTTCTCCTTTGATCTAGCATCTTTGTCTAATTACAAATTATGGCTGGAAGCTCTGACTCAGAATGCTTGGGATACAGGAGCCGGTTGGGGATTGCTTTTGGTATATTCAGGTTTTGCCTCAAAGAAAACAGGGGTTGTGAGCAACGGGGCCCTCACCGCAATATCGAACAACATTGTTTCCCTAATTATGGGAATCATTGTATTTTCCACCTGTGCTTCCCTGGATGTCTTAGGGACAACACAATTACAGCAAGGTGCAGGATCATCGAGCATTGGTATAGCCTTCATTTACTTGCCAGAGTTATTTACAAGAGTGCCTGGGCCAGACTATTTAGCAGCCGTCTTCAGTTCTATATTTTTCTTAGCCTTTGCAACAGCAGCTCTTTCATCGATGATTTCAATGCTATTTCTATTGACTCAAACACTTTCCGAATTTGGAATAAAAAAATGTACAGCAGAGCTATCAGCCACAATTATTGCCTTTATCCTTGGAGTGCCTTCATCTTTAAGTCTTGCGGTGTTTGCTAACCAAGACACAGTTTGGGGAATAGGACTAATTATTAACGGTCTTATTTTTATTTATGCCGCAATGCACTACGGACTTTCTCATTTAAAAAAGAAAATCATTAACTCTGTTCCGGGTGATATTCGCCTCAACAAATCTTTTGATCTCATGGTAAAATACCTACTTCCTGTTGAAGGAATCGTTTTATTGTGTTGGTATTTTTATGAAGGTCTTTTTCCAGAAGACGGTCACTGGTGGAATCCCATATCCGTTTACAGTCTCTCTAGTCTAATTTTACAGTGGTCTACGGGATTAATTATTTTATGGTGTTTTAATAAAAAACTTTCTAAATGCTTTTCTTTGCACAACTTAGAAAACTAAAATCTTATATCTTGATATATTTCCCTAATCTAAGATATTCTGTCCTAAGTTTTATTGTTTTTCCCAGACAACTTAAGGAATCGCATGTCAACACCACTATCTTCTTCAAACCAACCCCAAGATTCGGAGGGGTTAAATAGAGTTTTATTAAGCTTCGACGGAAGAATAAGTAAATTAGAAAAACAGGTGCGACAATTTGAAGAAAAAGTTAATCAAATAGAGAAGAACTCCTCCCTATCTCTTACCACAGGAAATAATGTGGCAACAGATATGGTCCATTTAAAAGATAAAATAGGTGAATTAGAAGAAAGTCTAGCTGCAGTTGTACAACTGACAATTCAATCAGCTTTAGAACGAACTTCAGAATCAGAATCCACCTCTAATTCAGCCAGTTCCGGTTATGTAATAGGGCGTGCTAAACCCTCTCCATGTGCCAAGCTTACAGCCATAGCATTAACCATTTTAGCTCTAATCGCTATCACAATGCTTATTATTTGCGTCATTGCTGTTTGCGGAGGTTTCCCACTATTTATTTCTGTGCTTAATATGTACACAGTTGGCGCCTGTATATCCTTACCCATTATTTCGTGCGCATCGGTTTCCATAATGATTCTTTGCTCACTATCTATCACCTCTTTATTAAAAAACAGGTTAGCAATCTATAAGGCCAATTTGGCTTAAATAGAAACTTAATTGTTGCAAAAAAATGTTTAGGAGAAGTTAAGCATCATGACCTCTGTAAGAAACGAAAATCCAGCCGATACCACGCTGTCGTCTCCTTTATTAAATGCTAGTGATCTTTCATCGCAATTGGCTGCTCTTCAAGCAGGTCTAATGGGTCTACAGCAAACTTGGGGGGCACACCTCCCCGTTCTTCCTTCTGCCAGCAGCCAAGATCACAATTATCTCATGCGCATAATGCAGTCTCATATGGCAGCGACTTCTGGCACGGTTTCTGAATTAAGAACCGAGGTTACAGCAATGAAGACAAGACTTCAGGGATTGTCCTCCCCTACTGGAGTATGTAGCGGTCCTATGGCCCTAGCTGCTTTCCTTCTAGCAATATCCTTTGTTGCTATTATTATTATTGTTCTAGCTTCCCTAGGTCTTGCCGGTGTACTTCCCCAAGCCTCTGCTCTCTTAGTCAATACATCCAATACTATATGGGCTATTGTAAGCGCCTCTATAGTCGCTGTTATTTGCCTTGTTAGCGTACTTTGTGTGACCCTAATTCGACATCACAGGCCCCTGCCTATCGAAGTCGTGTCAACAGGAAATTAAAAATAAAAGTATATAAAAAATTTATTATTCTTTAATCCCTCACACCCACATTGAAATTAATTAATTTTATCAGTTAATATATTATTTTCTTAGGTGGGTTTGTCATGCGAAAAGCCCTTCGTTTGCTACTAAATTTACATCACGGGGAAGAGAGAAGAGCGTTTTTATTCCTGATTTTGGGATTAATCTGGGGTATTGGTTGCTACGGATCTCTTGCGTTAAGCGAAGGGCTTTTTCTAGAAAATGTAGGCACGGAAGGGCTCCCATCTTTTTATCTGGGATCATCGTCCATTCTGTGCCTCTTTTCCTCGCTAATTCTTTACAATTTGTTCAAAAAAAGAGTTTCACCAAAAACGCTATTTTTAATACCAATAACTAGCATGATTGCGTGTAACCTTTACCTCCTTTGTTACGCAGCAACGTGCGCAGAAATTCCACCTACACCACTACTTATTTATCGCATGTTATCTTGGAACTTAATCATACTAGCGTATACGAATTTCTGGGGATTCGTAGATCAGTTCTTTAACCTTCAGGATGCTAAAAGACATTTTAGCGTATTTAATGCTATCATATTTTTAGGAGATGCTATTGGTTCAGGAATCGTTAATAGAATTCAATACATAGGAATCGAAAGAATTCTGATACTCCTTATAGTAATTCTACTATGCTGTTTCCCACTAGTGCACTATGTATCTAAAACTCTAAAGGAACTTTCGGAAGATCATGACCACTTCTTAGATACGGGCCATCCCCCATCCATATCCAAAGCTTTTAAGCTTTGTCTAAAGGATAGTTACACCTTTTACCTGCTATGTTTTTACTTTTTAATGCAACTGCTCGCTATAGCAACAGAGTTCAACTATTTAAAAATTTTCGAGGAGCACTTCGCTGATAAGAATACATACGAACTGACAGCTCATATAACCAAGTGGTCGTCGTGGATTTCTTTAACAAATATGTGTTTTGCTCTATTTGCCTATAGCAGAATTGTTAAAAATATCGGCGTAAATAACATTATTCTCTTTGCTCCACTATGCTTCACCAGTCTTTTTCTCTGTTGGTCTTGCAAAACTTCAGTAGGAATTGCCACTATAGGTATGGTAGCAAGGGAGGGTCTTACCTACGCCCTAGATGATAATAACTTGCAGCTGCTAATCTACGGTGTTCCCAATAGAATCCGAAACCAAATTAGAATAGGGATCGAGTGTTTTATTGAACCCATAGGCATGTTCACATGGGCTCTCGTGTGTTTCACTACTTCCGCCCAATATAAAGTTTGTCTTATCATATCCATTATTACGGTAGTTCTAGCCTATTTGTTGCGCTCATATTACGCCAAAGCTATTCTAAGAAATCTGTCTTCTCAAGCCATCTATCTGAAAAAGACCATGGTAGAATGGATAAAAGCTATGACTTTAAAGGAGAAAAGACAGACCGAGCTTCTACTACTTTCTCATCTAAAACATCAGCACGAAAGACATCAAATCTTGGCTTTCCAACACTTACTTAATCTTGGCAGCCGTAGTGTTCTTCCTAGTTTATTATCCCATATGAATAAACTTAGCCTGCCCAGCAAGCTAAAAACTATGGAAATGTTAAAAAATAGTCTTTGGGCTAAGGATTTTCTTACTCTAGAGCTTTTGAAGCGATGGTCATCAACCACCCCTCATCCCTCAATAGCTACAGGAATACATCTCTATTTTGCAAAACATGACTTATTAGAAATTTCTGATATCTCTGAAGATCTTTATGACGATCCCGGTGATAGACTTCTAGCAGCAATTCTTACTGTTCGTCGCCAGGAAATTACAGGACAATATCGTGATATTGCAGATTCACGACTCAAAGAATTGCTCTCTTCTCCAGATCTTCAAGTAGTATCCATAGGACTTTCTATTCTAACTCTAGAAAAAAATCCAGATAATTTCCCCTTCTTAATGGAGTTTTTGGATAACGCAAGTCATGAGATTTTTATTCAAACATGTAAAGCTCTACAGGCATCAGTAAAAGCCTCTCATAAACCCTATTGCAAAAGACTGATACAAATTCTAAAACATCACGTTCATAACGAGGAAGCTTGCTATTATCTATTAAAAACCATCGCAGTTATCTTAGACGTTTCATTAGTTAAAGAGTTCCTGATTACCACATCATTATTAAAAAGTTCCTCTAGGAAATACGCAGAGTCTATCATCTTAGATCTTCCTAAAGAAACAGCTTCCTCACTTCTTCAGATTCTTTCTGATAATAACGTACACAATCGTTGTCGTATTCTTGCAGCAAAAGCTCTATGTAAAATCGATAATAAACTATTTAAGAAGCACGCTTATAGAATTGTAAAAGCCAAAGCTTTGAAGGCTATTTTTTACGACTATCATAAAAATTATATTCAAAAATCCTATCCAAAGTACAATCTCAGCCTATTAGTTAATACTTTAGAATCCAATTATCAATCAGAAGTGAACTTCATGTTTGAATTCTTAGGAATTTTAGGCTCCATAGAACACTCAGATATTCTTATAAGAGCTCTGACTGGGAAAAATAAAAAGGCAAAAGCTCAAGCTCTAGAATCTTTAGAAAAGAGCTGCGAAGACTACTTATTTTCTCTGCTAGATCCTTTCATTAACGATACCGGCAATCGCAGTGAAAAATATTACTTAAAATGCGGGGTTATTCCTTTAACTTTAAAAGAGTTATTGAATATGATGGAAAACTCTCCATCATATTTAAGTAAACTTACATCCAGACAGCTAAAAGAAGAACTAGCAAGCTGTGATGCAGATTTTCAACCCACGCCACCGTATTCGACTTTAGATGAAGAAAATGAAAATCATAATCAAAACGACTCTACAAGTCTAGTTCACTTCTTTACTATTTAGCCAGGAGTCTCTTGATGAATCTAATAGACCGCGCTTTCCTTATAAAGAAAAATCCTATTTTCAACTCTTTAGATATGGATGTTCTCCTGGCTATTTCAGATAAAACTGAAGTTATGATTTTCAAGCCTGGGACAAAAATATTTTCTAAGGATGAACCAAGCTTTAGCCTATATATTATAGTAGAAGGCTATGTCAAAATTACGGATAATAATTCTTCCCTATCCGTTACAATTTCATCACAAGAATGTTTTGGAGAAGAAAGCTTATTCAGCAATAAGCATCGAGAATATAACGCTGAGGCTATAACCCAAGTTCGAACTTTAATTTTAAGTAAGGGACAATTTCTTAGTATTGTTGAAGAGTGTCCTTCTGTAGCTCTGTCTCTTTTAGAACTCTACGCAAAGCAGATTAGTTTCAGATACCCTGTATCTTAAACCCGATTCTAAAAGAGAAACGTTTTATATAAGAATATAAAGAAAACGGTGCGCTATTTTAGTGAAAAGATAATACACTAAGAAGACAAACGCACCCCAAAAGGATAATAGAACTACTCACCCTGACGTGTTTTAATATATGTGATAACGTCGCCTACAGTACGTAACTTCTCCGCATCTTGTTCTGAAATTTCAAAGTCAAACTTTTCTTCCAAAGTCATTATCAACTCTGTTAGGTCTAAACTATCAGCATTAAGGTCTTCGATAAATGAAGAATTCTCATTTACTTCACTTGCATCTACGCCAAGCTGATCAACTATAATTAACTTTACATCATCTTCTAAACTCATTGCTATATCCTTTATGTTTTATCTAAATTTTCCTGAAAAAAGAAGGACAACCTGAATCTAATTTTTCAAGTTAGATCGTTTGTAACCTATTTAGTGAGTCATACCCCCATCAACACTCAATACTTGAGAAGTTATATAAGAAGATAAGGGAGAAGCCAAAAATAGCGCAACATTAGCAATTTCTTCAGGTAACCCCATCCTTCCCATAGGAACATTCTTTAACCACTCAGTTTTTAAATTATCATTTAACACCTTGGTCATATCGGTATCAATACATCCTGGGGCTATACAGTTCACTCGAATATTTCTAGCTGCCACTTCCTTTGCTAAAGCTCTACTAAACCCTATAATACCCGCTTTTGCAGCTGCGTAGTTCGTTTGCCCAGGACTTCCCATTAAACCAACAACAGAACTAATGTTAATTATGGACCCCGAACGAGCCTTAATCATAGAACGAATCACACTTGAACAGACATAGTATAGGGAATTTAAATTAGTATTAATAACAGAGGACCACTCTTCTTCAGACATACGCATTAAAAGATTGTCACGAGTAATCCCAGCATTATTTACTAAAATATCAATATTACCATGTACAGAAATAAAATTCTGAACAGCATCTTTTACAGAATGATTATCACCAACATCAACCTTAGCAAAAGTCGCAGATCTTCCTAATTTGGATAGCTCTTCAGCAGCCTGCTTGCCTCCTTCAGCATTTATCCCCCATATTTCAACATCAGCACCTTGCTCAACAAAAAGCTTAGCTATGGCAAATCCTATGCCTCTAGATCCTCCCGTAACGATCGCTTTTTTCCCAAACAACACAGCATTCATATCTATAGCTCCGTCAAAAAATTATTGATGCTTTCTACTGTCCCTAAACTCTTAATAGGTTTAGTTAACCCTATGGAACGATTTAATCCCGCAAGAACCTTTCCCGGGCCTATTTCTAAAAATTCATCAACTTCTAAATCCATCTTAGAACAACTTTGATACCATAAGGTAGGAGAGGTCATCTGCTTCACTAAACACTGACGAATTTCATCATTATTTATTAAAAAATCTGCCACGACATTAGAGACAAACGGGACTTCTGAATCATGCATGTCCAAATTATATAAATAAGAAGCCAATTCATTTTCTGCCACCTGCATTAATGGCGTGTGAAAGGCTCCAAATACTTTTAATAAAATCGCTCTTTTCGCTCCTAAATCTGTAAATAATTTAACAGCTTCTTCTATTTTTTCTCTCAAACCAGCAATAACAAGTTGTTTAGGAGCATTGTAATTAGCAATCCAAATCCCCTCCCCTAAACTTTCTAGATTCTGTTCAACAATATCGGCTGTTAATCCAAGAATCGCAGCCATCGCTCCGGGACTTTGTTGACAAGCCTGATTCATAAACTGAGCGCGTTTACTAATAATATTAAAACCATCAATCGGAGAAATACGACCAGAAGCAACCAAAGCCGTATATTCCCCTAAGCTTAATCCAGAAACTGCTGCAGGGGTTATAGAAGTTCTTGAGACTAGAATCTTCACTATAGCTAAACTATGTAAATATATAGCTAATTGACTGTATGCTGTTTCAAGAAGTTTCTCTTCCGGTCCTTCAAACATAATAGAAGACAGGGAAAAATTTAATGTTTCATCCGCCAAAGCAAACACCTCTGCAGCCTCAGGATAACTCTCAACTAAATCTTTACCCATACCAACATATTGACTACCTTGGCCAGGAAATAAGAACCCTATTTTTTTCTTCATTATTAAACTAACCTTCTACCTGTTGTAAAACAACTGCTCCCCAAGATAATCCACCTCCAAACGCAACTATAAGTAAATATTCTCCAGAATTAATTACATGTGATTGTAATAATTCATCTAGGGCGATGCACACAGAAGAAGCCGCCGTATTTCCATACTTTGATAAAGTTTTAAATACTTTAGCCTCATCGATTTCGAAACGCTTAGCTATTGCGTCAATAATTCTTTCATTAGCCTGGTGAGGAACTAACCAATCTATATCTTCTTCTGCTATCCCAGCATCAGAAATACATGCTTTAGCAGCAGACTCCATGCGTCTTACTGCATGCTTAAACACTTCTTTACCTTCCATAGAAATAAAATGCTTCCCAGCCTCTAGAGTCTCTAAAGAAGCAGGAAGACGACTGCCTCCGGCAGGAAGACTCAATAAATCCGATACACTGCCATCAGCTCCTAAATTCACATTAGTGATTTCTAAAGCTCCAGGACGACTCTCTCCAACAACACAGGCTGCGCCTCCGTCACCAAAAAGAACACATGTATTTCTATCCTGATAGTTTACAAAAGAAGAAAGCTTATCTGCTGCAATCAGCAATACATTATTGTACATTCCAGATTCTACATAAGCCTTAGCCACTGACAAACCATATAAATAACCCGTGCAAGCAGCCATGCAATCAAATGCTGGGATTTCTTTTATTCCCAAATAAGCTTGAGCCAAAGCTGCGCTTGAAGGGAAAATATGATCGGGAGCCGAGGTAGAAAAAATAATACATTCTATTTGGTCTTTAGTTAGACCTGCTTTTTCTATGGCCTTTTCAGCTGCTTTCGCTCCCATAATAGAGGTATACTCATCAGCAGCAGCAATACGCCTTTCTTTAATTCCGGTTCTTGTTACTATCCATTCATCAGAAGTGTCAACCATCTGTTCTAGGTCAGAATTAGACAGGATTTTTTCAGGTAAATAAGAACCCGTGGCCCAAATAGATGCTTTTCTTGTTTTTTTCACACACAACCATAAATAAAGAAAAAAGCTAGTATACTATTCAAAGAGTTTATACCCTAACTTTTATTTTAGGTATTTAGGCTCCTTCTGCAACTCTACAGCATAACAAAAAAAATATAGATAAGTTCTAAAATGTTAAAGTATCCAGATTATCTATCCAAATTAATCTCTTTTCTTAGGAAACTTCCAGGAATAGGATTTAAAACAGCCGAAAAGTTGGCTTTTGAACTTTTAGACTGGGAGCAAGATCAATTAGAAGCATTGGGTAAAGCCTTTTCTGAATTATCTATAGCACGTAGTCACTGTCCCTGTTGTTTTTGCTTAAAAAATTTTCCAGAAAGTCAGTGCGAATTTTGTCAAAACAACCGCGACACTTCCACATTATGTATCGTAGCCAGTCCTAAAGACATTTTTTCTTTAGAACGTTCTCAAGTTTTTAAAGGTCATTACTATGTCCTGGGGACATTGCTATCACCTTTAACAGGAAAACATATTGAAGAAGAAAGAATGCGGTTATTAAAACAACGCATAGAATTTTTAAACCCCAAAGAAATAATTCTAGCTCTGGATGCCACTTTGGAAGGAGATGCCACTGCTCTTTTTTTAAAACAAGAGTTAGCCTATTCCCTAGCTTCTATTTCACGTTTGGCTTTAGGTTTGCCAATAGGATTGTCTTTTGATTATATAGACTCTGGAACTCTTGCTAGAGCATTTTCTGGAAGAAATCCATATTAAACTTGAAATAAATTTTTTCTATTTTTAATTTTTTTGGGGTTGTAAAAATATAAGCAATCTCTAGAAGCTCTGTCTATGTTCAAGATAGTAAGATCTTGTTAAAAAACATCCTACTCCTTATTTTTGTGCTTACTTCAAAAAACTAATTTTTCTGTCCTAGGGGAAATTCTTTCGAATGTTCATAATGCGAAATAAAGTTATTCTGCGATTTACTGTTTTGGCTCTAATCCAAGCCCCAATAGCTCTAACAGCTAAGGCTACAGAAACAGTTAAAGAAGGATACACAATAGTTGAATCTATTACGATTACAACAGAGGGTGAAAATTCTATAAACAAACATCCACTACCGAAATTAAAAACGAAAAGTGGAGCTTTGTTTTCTCAAGCAGATTTTGATGAAGACTTACGCAATCTATCCAAGGATTACGATAGAGTAGAACCAAAAGTTGATTTTTCCAATGGAAAGACCACTATTTCCCTACTTCTTGTGGCCAAGCCCTGCATTCGAAAGATTTGCATTACGGGAAATGAAGCCGTTCCTAATCACAAAATTCTTAAAACTCTGCAAATCTACGAAAATAGCGTATTCGACAGAGAAAAGTTCTTGAAAAACTTCGATGAACTTAGAGTTTACTATCTTAAACGTGGCTATTTTGAATCTAATCTCTGTTATGACCTAGATCATAATGAACATCAGGGCTATATCGACATAACTGTTCGGGTTCAGGAAGGTTCTTGCGGAAGGATTAAAACATTTAAAATTAATGGCCTCAGCAAAAGTGAAAAGGCTGACGTCCAAGAAATCATTCTCACCAAGCAGCATTCCAAAACTACAAGTTGGTTTACAGGAAGCGGCTTATATCATCCTGATATTGTTGAACAGGATGCTCTAGCCATCACCAACTATCTACATAACTTAGGTTATGCAGATGCAACAGTTACCCCACGACGAGAAGTCGATGAGTGTGGAAATATTGTACTCTACATGGATGTAGAAAAAGGTCCTCTTTATACCTTAGGCCACGTACATATTGAAGGATTTGATGTTTTGCCTAGACGACTTGTAGAAAAACAATTGTCGGCAGGTCCTAATGACATATATTGCCCTGAAAACATCTGGGACGGTGCTCAGAAAATTAAAAATACATATGCTAAATATGGCTATATCAACACCAACGTTGACATAACATTCTCCCCTCATGCATCACGTTCTGTCTATGATATAACTTACCAAGTAAGCGAGGGGTCCCCTTATAAAGTTGGTTTAATCAAAATCACGGGAAACACTCATACAAAGCATGATGTTATCTTACATGAGAGCAGTCTCTTCCCAGGGGATACTTTTAACAAGTTAAAACTGGAGGATACAGAACAACGTTTAAGAAATACTGGTTATTTTCAAAGCGTTAGTGTTTACACAGCACGTTCTCAATTAGATCCTTTGGATAATGCTGAAGAATACCGTGATATCTTTGTAGAAGTTAAGGAAACCACAACAGGAAACTTGGGATTGTTTTTAGGATTTAGTTCCTTAGACAATTTATTCGGGGGAATAGAACTTTCTGAAAGCAATTTCGATCTTCTAGGTTTCAGACACTTGTTTTCTAAGGGATTTAAATGCTTAAGAGGCGGTGGAGAATATCTATTCTTAAAAGCCAACTTTGGGGATAAGGTCACTGACTATACCCTAAAATGGACCAAACCTCACTTTTTAAATACTCCATGGATTTTAGGTGTGGAACTTGATAAATCTATCAATAGAGCACTTTCTAAAGATTATTCCGTTGAGACTTATGGTGGAAATGTCAGCACTACATATATCTTAAATCAACAACTGAAATACGGAATCTATTACCGTGGCACTCAAACCAGTTTACATAAAAAGAAAAAGGATCAAGAGGGACCAGATATCGCAGCCAATAAAGGTTTCGTATCAGCTGCTGGAGTAAACTTAAATTTCGACTCCATAAATAACCCAAGAAATCCCACTACAGGAGTACGTAGTGGAATAAACTTCGAAGTTTCTGGTCTTGGCGGCACATATCATTTTACAAAACTTTCAGTAAACAGCTCGATATATCGAAAACTAACAAGAAAAGGCGTTTTAAAAATCAAAGGAGAAGCTCAATTCCTTAAACCATTTGGTAATACAACTATAGAGGGTATTCCCATTAGCGAGCGCTTCTTCTTGGGTGGAGAAACTACTGTTCGTGGATATAAGCCATTTATTATTGGTCCCAAATTCTCTCCTACGGAACCTCAGGGCGGTCTATCCTCTCTTCTACTTACTGAAGAGTTTCAGTACCCTTTAATCAATCAGCCTAGTGTCAGTGCTTTTGTCTTCCTAGATGCGGGATTCATTGGACTTAAAGAATACACTATCCGCTTAAAAGATCTTTGCAGTAGCGCAGGATTCGGCTTACGTTTTGATGTAATGAACAACGTCCCCGTTATGTTAGGATTTGGCTGGCCATTCCGTCCCACAGAAATGTTTGACGGTGAAAAGATCGATGTTTCTCAACGATTCTTCTTTGCCTTAGGAGGTGTCTTCTAGGTATAACTGGGAAAGAAAGTAAGCGAAGCTCTAAATCTTTGGTTGTCTTCAGAGAGGGCTTTTGCTAATCTAAAGTTCTTCATCTCTTAGATCTTATAAAGGTTAATATGAAAAAATCATTACGCCCTGTCTTTCTAGCTTTTTTAACTTTAGCGGGTACGCAGCAAGCTTTTGCAGATGACGACCATCTTAAGGGTGGTTTAGGTGTTGTTAGCTTAAAACGCTGCTTAGAAGAATCTGCTTTTGGGAAAAAAGAAACAGAAGAACTCGAAAACATGAAAGAACAGTTCTCAAAAAATTCCGAAAAAATGGAAGAAGAACTGTCAGCACTTTATAATAAGCTACAAGACGAAGATTACATGGAGAGTCTCTCCACTTCAGCTTCAGATGAACTAAGAAAGAAATTCGAAAATCTTTCTTCAGAATATAATGCTTTGCAGTCTCAATATTATCAGATGTTGAATCAAAGCAATATGAAAAGAGTTCAAAAGCTCATAAAAGAAGTAAAAAAAGCTTCTAATATAGTACGAGAACAAACAGGTTTAGCAGCAGTCTTGAATGATGAAGTGGTTCTCTCTATTGATTCTAGCGCTGATATAACTAATGAAATTATCAAAATTCTTGATGAATCTTTCAAAAATAATTAAGATACCTCAAGAACCAAGGAGTTTTGTATGCCTCAAGAACTGGTCTATACTCTTCAACAGTTAGCAGACTTATTAAAAGTTGAAGTTCAAGGAAATACAGAAACTCCTATTTCTGGAGTTGAAGAAATAAGTGAGGCTCAATCTCATCACGTCACTTTTCTGGATAACGAAAAGTATTCGCGTTTTATAAAAAATACCGAAGCTGGAGCGATTATTCTATCAAAAGCTCAGGCTCAAAAGTACGGTCATTTAAATAAGAACTTTCTTATAGTTTCTGAGTTCCCTTCAATAGCTTTTCAAAAATGTATAGAGTTATTTATTCCTCCCATTGATTCAGGATTCCCGGGAATTCATCCTACAGCAGTTATTCATCCCACAGCACATATTGGCAAAGATGTTTTTCTTGAACCCTATGCTGTAATATGCCAACACGCGCAAATTGGAGATTCTTCTCATATTGGAGCAGGAAGTGTTATAGGCGCTTTTTCAACTCTTGGGGAACATTGCTATGTTCATCCTAAAGTAGTAATTCGCGAACGTGTGGTAATAGGTAAGCGTGTTATCGTTCAACCCGGAGCTATTATCGGCGCTTGTGGTTTTGGTTATATCACCAATGCTTTTGGGCGTCATAAACATCTCAAACATCTAGGCCAGGTAATCATTGAAGACGATGTCGAGATTGGAGCAAACACTACGATAGATAGGGGCCGCTTCAAGAATAGTGTTATACGTGAGGGCACTAAAATCGACAACCAAGTTCAAATAGCTCATCATGTGGAGGTTGGAAAACACAGCATGATTGTTGCTCAAGCAGGAATCGCTGGTTCTACGAAAATCGGAAACCACGTAATTATTGGAGGTCAAACAGGAATTACGGGTCATATTTCAATAACAGATCACGTAATCATGATGGCTCAAACAGGGGTTACAAAATCGATTAGTTCTCCAGGAATCTATGGAGGAGCTCCTGCTCGTCCTTATCAAGAGATTCATCGTCAAGTTGCGAAAATCCGCGGCCTACCTAAATTAGAAGAACGTTTGGGAATGCTAGAAGAAAAAGTTAAGGGATTATCTGCACAATCCGAAGAAGCTCAAATAACCCCTTAATCAAATTACACGTACACGGATTTAAAACGCCTTTTCAAGGTTAAAACCTTGATTACGCTTTTGTTAACGATTGCAGGGCTTATTTTCCCTGCTGAAATTAATTGAGCTAGAGTTTTTATTCCTTCTTTAAGTTCTTTAAGATTAGAAAAAGTAAAGCAATCAACTCCGTAGTTTAATGCTTTAATTGTATTCTCAACATTCGCAAGTATTGAACATCCTATAAACTTTATACTAGAAAAGTCTACGTCAATTGCTAGACCTCGAATAGTATTTGCTAGGCTGTAGCGTAAAGCTATAGGGAGGGGTGTGGTCGTCGTAGAAGCAAAATCACAATGATGCAATTTGCCCTGTATACTACCTGCATGTTTCACTCCCCTAACAAATTCAGAATAATTGTTCATATCCATATCGACTATTTCTTTATAAATTAAAGAAATAACCACTCCATAATCTTTAAGGAGCTTCCCTAAGCCCATCCCCAAGTCATATAAGTTCTTGCAATCCATCAAAGACAAATCTTGATATGATAAATAAAACTGTAAACTATGGCTTACAGAGCATCCTAAAAGTAGGGGGATTGTCTGAGATTTGTTGAAATCGCGAATATATCTACATTGTTTTTCAAAAGAACCACAAGAAAATAGTACCCCGCCTAAACCACAACTATGTTCAAGCTGAACAACTGCTGTTATAAAATCATCCCCCTCTAATCCACAAGAAGGGACAAAAAAAAATAATTGAGCCAATTTTCTTTCTATTGAAGTAAGTAATGAAAATAGCTCCTTGGTTTCTTCTAACTCCTCATTTTTATAGGGCATCCACTGCGTTTTTTTTAGATAATTACACGCCTCTTCTCTCCCTCGTTGGAATTCTTGAGCTGAGGCAACAACCCTTTTAGTTATAGTTAATAACTTTTTTTTAAGTTCATTACCTTTCTTATTATTGTTGTCATCAAAAGATCTTGGATCTTTCATGACACCATCTATCTGTTCCACATAAAAACTATCCCGACAATTTAGTCTGCTAAAAACGTCCATGTGTCCACAGTCCTTTGCTTCTTGCTCGGAAATATACAAGTAGGAAGATATTAAAGATTTTTCTTTTTTTTTTAAAAACTTAATTACTTTTTTGGTCTTGTCTTTTCAAATCCATGATTTTATAATGGGGAGGAACTTAATCCTTGACGCAACTCACGTATCAAGATATGCCCGACTCTTTTCATTACAATATAGCCTCTAAAGAATCAGATGAATCTTCTGTAAAAAATATTATTGATGTATTCGGCGCCCCTCGCTGTTTAGAGCTCTTAAAACAAATGTTATTGATTCGTGAGTTCGAAACTCGTGGTGAGGAAGCTTATCTGGAAGGATTAGCTGGAGGTTTTTATCATTCCTATAGTGGTCAAGAAGCTGTTGCCACCGCAGCTTTGGCCAACACAGGATTAGACCAATGGTTTTTTTCTTCATACCGTTGTCATGCTCTAGCCATATTACTAAACATTCCCTTGCGTTCACTTGCTGCGGAATTATTAGGGAAAGAAACGGGCTGTGCTTTAGGCAGAGGTGGATCTATGCATATGTGTGGTCCAAATTTCCCTGGAGGTTTTGGTATTGTAGGAGGACAAATTCCCCTAGCAGCTGGAGCCGCATTTGCAATAAAATATCGTGGTGAGGATAAAATTTCTCTAGGTTTTATTGGAGATGGAGCCGTTGCTCAAGGAGTGTTTCACGAAACGTTAAATTTTGCTTCGCTTCATAACCTTCCGCTTATGCTTATTATAGAGAATAATGGCTGGGGAATGGGAACAGCTCTTAAGCGTGCTATTGCTAAACTGTCTATAGGAGAATCTCAAGGGTCTTCTTACGGAATACGCTCTTTTACTTTGAATGGTTTTGATCTATTTAACTGTCTCACAGGCTTTAAGGATGCTTATGAATATATGTTAAAGACTCGCCGACCAATTATTATTGAATGTTTATGTTCGCGATTTAGAGGCCATTCTATTTCAGATCCTAACCTCTATAGAAGTAAGGAAGAAATGCAATGCCTTATAAAAAAAGATCCCATTATTTTTGTAAAAAACTGGTTAATCCGTTTAGGAGTGCTTTCAGAAGAGAATTTCCAAGCGATGCGACAAGAGTGTAGGAGTGAGGTCGTGAAAGCGTTCACCGAAGCAAAATCAGATCCAGAACCAACGATTGCCACATTAGAAGAAGGTGTTTATGCCTAAGCACGTTACATTGGAAATCCGAGAAGCTATTAGAGAAGCCATAGACGAAGAGATGGCCAGGGATCCTAATGTATGCATACTGGGAGAAGAAGTCGCCGAGTACAACGGTGCCTATAAAGTAACAAAAGGTCTTTTAGACAAATGGTCGTCATCACGGGTTATTGACACACCCATTAGCGAAGCTGCATTTGCAGGAATTGGCATTGGAGCTGCGTTAACAGGTCTTCGTCCAATTATAGAATTCATGAGCTGGAACTTCTCTTTAGTTGCTGCGGATCAAATTATCTCGCACGCCGCAAAAATGCATTACATGACTGGTGGAAAATTTTCTGTTCCTATTGTATTTCGCGGTCCCAACGGAGCTGCGGCCCAAGTATCTTGTCAACACTCTCACTGTGTAGAAGCTCTCTACGCTAACATCCCCGGCTTAATTGTTGTTTCCCCCTCTAATCCTTTCGATGCTAAGGGATTATTAAAATCTGCAATTAGGAATGATAATCCCGTACTCTTCTTAGAAAATGAGTTGGAGTACAATCTCAAGGGTGAAGTCCCCATTGAAGAGTACCTGGTTCCTATTGGCAAATCTCGTATTATCGAGGAAGGTAAAGACCTAACGATCATTACTTATGGTCGTATGGTTTCTATTGTAAAACAAGCTGTAAACATAGCTAAACAACGCTATGGTCTTTCTATAGAAATTCTTGATCTGCGAACAATTAAGCCTCTAGATATCTCTGGAATATTTTCTTCAATAAAGAAAACAGGAAACTGTATAGTTGTAGAAGAGGGTCACTATTTTGCAGGAATTTCAGCGGAAATCATTACTGAAATTATAGAACATGTTTTTGATTACCTAGATAGTCCTCCTTTAAGAGTGTGTCAAAGAGAAACTCCTATGCCCTATAACAAAACTCTAGAGCAAGCAACTCTCCCGAACGTGCATCGTATTTTAGACACTATCGAAAAAATCATGAGGTAAATTTGTGATTTCTTTATTAAAAATGCCAAAACTCTCTCCAACAATGGAAGTAGGAACAATCGTAAAATGGCATAAGAACAATGGCGATAAGGTAGAGTTTGGTGATGTTCTCGTAGAAATATCCACAGACAAAGCTGTGTTAGAACATACGGCTACTGAAGATGGTTGGTTCCGAGAGAGCCTTGTTAAAGAAGGAACAAAAGTACAAATAGGCATACCTATAGCTGTGATATCTTCCGAAAAAGATGAATCTTTTAATTTAGAGGAACTACTTCCTAAATCTCCTGAACCTCAACCTTCTGCAGAAAATATTCAACAAGTAGAAGAAGTTGCATCAAGCGCGCCTCGTTGCGAGTCACCAGCTATAGCAGTTTACGGGTTTAAACCCGAACCCCCTCTTTCCGAACCCCTATGTTTAAAACAAGATTCTTCAAAATCTCCAATTTCTCCTCTAGCTAAACGCTTAGCCAAGGAAAAGAATCTTGATATCTCAGGAATCAAAGGTAGCGGCCCAGGCGGACGTATAGTTGAAAAAGATCTTGCGAAAGCACCGCCTAAAGGTATCGCCGGTTTTGGCTATCCAGAAGCTCCTGAGGTGCATCCAGGATCATATCATGAAGAATCTCTCTCCCCAGTTCGAGAAATCATTTCTCAAAGATTACAAGCAGCTAAAACTTTTATTCCCCATTTTTATGTACGACAAAAAGTATACGCCTCACCATTATTAGCTTTGCTTAAAGAGCTGCAAATCCAAGGAATAAAGCTTTCTATTAATGATTGTATTGTTCGTGCATGTGCCCTAGCTTTAAAAGAATTTCCAGAAGTCAATTCTGGATTTAATAGCGTCGACAATAAAATTGTACGTTTTGAAACTATAGATATTTCTATTGCTGTAGCTATTCCCGACGGTGTAATTACTCCAATTGTACGATGTGCTGACCGTAAGAACATTGGAATGATTTCCGCAGAAATAAAAAGCTTAGCATCCAAAGCTAAGTCTCAATCTTTAAAAAAAGAAGAGTACACGGGAGGATCTTTCTGTGTTTCTAATCTAGGCATGACAGGAATTACAGAATTCACAGCAATTATTAATCCTCCTCAGGCAGCTATTCTTGCTGTAGGTAGTGTACAAGAAGAGCCTACAGTTATTAATGGAGAAATTGTCATCGGCTCTACATGCATGCTGACATTATCCATAGATCACCGTGTAGTTGATGGATATCCTGCAGCAATGTTTATGAAACGGTTGCAGAAAATCTTAGAAGCACCTTCCGTTCTTTTATTAAATTAAAAAACACCTCTGCAACTATGCACAATGAGAAAAAGCGTTTCTAACAAGGAAAGCTCTCGCAAAAAGAAGCGCCTTTTTCTTAAAATTTGTCATTTGTAGGGACGTTCCATATATCTTTAGCATAATCTGTAATAGCTCTATCGCTAGAGAAAAAGCCCATACCACCCACATTATAAATGGATTTTTTCACCCACTCGTCAGTTTGAGTGAATAACATTGCGGCAGATTCATGAGCTTGAATATAAGATTCTAAATCTGCCAAAACAAAGAAGGGGTCCCCTTCATAAAGCAATCTATGCACTATGGGTTTGAAGAGGTCTTTATCTGAAGTATTAAAAAATCCTTGATCTAGCAATTGTAATACATGGGCTATCTTGGGATGACTATCACACACTCCCTGTGGATAGTATTCTCGACGTATTTTTGCGATTTCTTCTTCTAGCAAGCCAAAAATGAACATATTGTCCCTACCAATATATTCTGACATTTCTATGTTGGCTCCATCCATAGTTCCTATCGTTAGAGCACCATTTAAAGCAAATTTCATATTTCCTGTTCCGGAAGCTTCCATACCAGCTGTAGAAATTTGCTCAGAAAGATCTGAAGCTGGCATAATCATCTCTGACATCGTCACGCGATAATTTGGCAGAAAAAGAACTTTCAAGACCTCGTTAACTTGAGGGTCATTATTTACACGATCCGCAACACTATTGATAAGTTTAATGATTAACTTTGCGAATGCGTATCCCGGAGCAGCCTTCCCTGCAAAAATCACTGTTGTAGGAACAATACTAGAAGAAGAATTTTCCTTAAGGTCGTTATAAAGATAGATAACCCTAAGGATATTCATTAGCTGACGTTTATATTCATGAATACGTTTTACATGAAAATCAAAGAGCGAGTTAGGATCTATTTTCTCTCCAACTTCTTTTTTGATTCTTAATGCGAAGTCCTGCTTATTATTGAGCTTAATTTTATGCCACTGCTCTCTAAAACTCGCATCATCAGCAAAAGGTATGACCTTATGAATCTGAGAAAGATCTGTAATATGTGCATCTCCAATTGTCTGATCTAACAACGCGTTTAAACGCGGATTACATAATGCTAACCATCGTCTAGGAGTGATCCCATTGGTCACGTTAATAAATTTATCAGGGAAGAACTCTACGAAATCTTTAAATAATGTTGTTTTTATCAGATGAGAATGGAAAGCAGATACACCATTAACTTTAGCAGAACCTACAACAGCAAGGTTTGCCATGTTTACATGTTTATCGCTTCCTTCTTCAATAATAGATAATGCTCGACGTTTATCATCATTCCCAGGAAATCTATGAGAAACTTTCTCGAGCCATCGAGCATTAATCTCATAGATAATCTCTAAGTGCCTTGGTAACAATCTTGAAAAAAGATCTATAGACCAACGCTCTAGCGCTTCTGGTAATATGGTATGATTCGTATAATTGAATATTTTTGTTGTCATATCCCAAGCAGTATCCCAAGGCAGCTCTTCTCTATCAATAAGGATATGCATCATTTCCGCTATGCCTAGTGCTGGATGAGTATCATTCAGCTGTACCGATACTTTTTCAGGAAGATTGTCTAAGGAAATATGTGTTTTAGTATATCTACGGAGGATATCTTGAATCGTTGCAGAAACTAAAAAGTACTCTTGCTTTAATCTAAGCTCCTGTCCCTCAGAAATAGAATCATTGGGATATAACACTCTAGAAATATTTTCTACTAATGCAATATCTTCTATCGCACGGATGTAGTCCCCATGATTAAAATAGTTGAATTCAAACCCCTGTGGAGATTGCGCCTGCCATAAACGCAAGGTATTTACTGTATCTATTCCATATCCTGGAATAGGCACATCATAAGCCATAGCCAGGACTTCTTGAGTATCTACAAGATCGGCTACTTCCTTCCCGCGAGCATCGGTATAATGAATCACCCTGCCATAAAAACGAACAGGATACAAGTATTCCCCCCTACATATCTCCCACGGGCTTCCGTAGCGCAACCACTCATCAGGAGCTTCTACTTGATATCCATTGACAATTTTCTGATCAAAAATACCATAATCATAGCGAATTCCATATCCATAGGCAGGAATTCCTAGAGTTGCCATGGAATCTAGGTAACATGCGGCAAGTCTTCCTAAGCCTCCGTTACCCAGTCCGGCATCTGCTTCCATTTGCACTAAACTATCAAAATCATAGTTTAGCTCCGCCAATGCCTCTCGAACAAGATCCAGAATTCCCAAATTCAAAAGATTACTCTTTAAGCTTCTACCAAGTAGAAACTCCATTGAAATATAATAGATTCGCTTAACATCTTGTTCGTAATAACTATTTTGAGTTTTTAGCCAGCCTTTAGCTAACCACTCCATGACAGTCTTTGAAACTGCTGTAAATATATCTCTGGCTGAAGCCGATTCTGGAGACTGTACCACACCAAAATATAGACGATTTAAAATCGCCTGCTTCATAGTTTCTATATTTACTAAATTCTTATCAAAACTCATAAGTCGTCCGAATCAAGGGAATAAAGTAGGAAGGGATTTTTGTGTTTCCATAAGAAAAATCTAAAAAAAAAGAAAGAGTTTAGAAAGAAGTCTTATCGCAACCAGAAAACACACAAGAAATTCTGTTTCGAAAAATTATTTTCAATCGACCACAAAAACATCCTATTATAAAAAATTGATAACCAGAGAATTAAACCTGTTTATTTTGATGTAAAAACAGCAACGTGCTAGATTTTCTAAGTATTTTTGCTTGCGAGAATGTTATGAAAGCACATGAATATGGTGAATTTTCCCATCGGCCTGGTAGAAATATTTTTACTCTAAGCGATATTCAAACCTCTACGAACTCTGAATCTCAAGAGTGTACCTTTTCCTCACATACAGTAAGTGGAGGTTCCTCTCGCTTCTCATTTCTTTCGGCTCCCTCAGCTCTATGGGTGGTTTTAGGATTGCTCGCCACGCTATCCTCTTGTTGCATACTGGAAAGCGGATATCATTCTGTTCCCGTACTTATAGTTGCGCTAGTCGTACAAATAGTTTTGGCCGTTGTATCTGTTGTATGCTTGATTATTAAGCATAGAAAAGCAATAGCGTCCAACTTCTGCAATTAAATTAATTTTGATTCTAGCAGGGAATTTCTTCTTCTGGAAAGAACTCAAGACTTTTATATGCCGAAGTTAAATACTTCATTAAGTCTTGCGTAGCAATGCCAATGTCATGTCCTCCTTCCTCCACCTTTTGGGAAATAGCTCGGATAGATGAAATAACCGTAGAATGGTCTCTAGAGAATACATCTCCTATGCGCACGTAGGATAAAGACAATTTCTGACGACATAAATACATAGCTACCTGTCTAGGCAATACATGTTCTCTAGATTGAGAACGCCCCAAAATACTTTCAGGAGATACTCCATAGTATTTTGCAACAGCACGAACAATTCCTGAAGGAGTTAAACGGACACTTTCCGCAGCTTCCAATATATCGTGAAGCAGAGATTGAATATCGTCCTCGTATAATAGTTGCTGGGCCAATTTCTTATAAGCAACACGTTTTGAAAGTAATGTTAATGCGTGAATTAACGTTTTTACATTCGAAGATAACGCGCGAATTAAGAAATCTAATGCTGTATCTTCAATACGAATAGATAACTGTTCAGCTTGTCGCTTCAGAAAACTTCTTAATCCTTCTTTGGTTAAAGGATGAATAGGAACAGCTACCCCCCATTCAAAACGACTAATTAAACGCTCTTCCATTGCCTTCAAGTCTGCTGGAGCATATGCCGAGGAAATAACAATTAACTTCCCTTCCATTTGCAAGGAATTAAAAGTATGGAAAAACTCTTCCTGAGTAGCTCCTTTACCAGAGAATACTTCTATATCCTCTATAAATAAGGCATCAACATTACGATAAAAAGAACGAAATCTTTGTACTTCTCCAGAGCGTATAGCAGAAACTAAGTGCTCAGTAAATAAATCTGAAACAACGTAAAGAATTTTGCCTCCAGATTCTCGAAGAGCACTTACAGCAGCCTGCATTAAATGGGTCTTGCCAGAACCCTCTGGTCCAAAAAGATATATAGGATTAAAAGGAAAACCTGAAGAATCCTCTGCGGGCTTAGTAAACTCCTGTAAAATACGAAATGGCAGATCATTTTCTGGAGTTACAAGGAAATTAGCGAATGTCATTTCAGGATTTACGTTGCCATACTGCATAGTGAAGTAGGCTGTTTTCTCCTGCTGCATCTGCTTTTCTTTATAAAAAGAAGTAGTTTTATCAACAGAAGTTATGTGAACACGAATTAATTTCCCATTATTGTTCACTAAACTAGTCTTTACCTTATGACGTATATGCTCTTCAAACCAGGTCACTTGAAAAGAATCCTTGGCTTCAAGATACAAATTACACGCGTCAAAACACAGGACTTTTAACGACCTTAACCATTTGTCTACAGTACTTGTACCAATTTCTTTTTCTTGCAGCAAAAGAAAGTCTTCCCACGCCCGCATAAAACTATCTCATCTAAATAGTTTTCTTATATCTTTTTTAGTATAAAAAAGCTTTTTTTTCAGTTGTTACCGTTGCTTTTTCTTACTTATAGAAATTTCATTCTTAAGATGTTTACTATCTAAAATCTTATTAGTAGCCCACTGCTGGATTAATCCCAGAAGCATAGAAGAAAACCAATAGATATTTAAACCTGAGGGGAAATTATAAAACATAAAGGTAAACAATAGAGCCATCATCGTCCCCATTGCTTCCTGTTGTCTTTGTTGATCTGTAACAGGTGCCTTCCTCTTCAAAGCAGAAAGCTTTTGCTGAGCAAACATCACAATCCCTAGTAGAATAGGAAGAAGATGGAATTCATTCCCAATAAACCACACTGGTGTAGTCCACGAGAATAGAACATCAGGAGCTGTTAAATTATCAATCCATCCTGGAATAAAAGATGCCCCTCTCAGTAAGAAAGAAGACTTCAATAAATCAAACATAGCTATAAGGAATGGCAACTGAATCAGTAAAGGCAAACAGCCAGTAATAGGATTCACTTTATTCGTCTTATATAAAGCCATAACTTCCATTTGAGCTCGTTTAGGCTCTTTCTTATATTTCTGTTGAATCTCCTGAATATAGGGCGATAGTTTTTGCATACGTCTCATAGAACGTATTGACCAAGCATTCAATGGATACAGTAATAATTTTAAAAATACTGTAAGCAAGATAATAGAAATCCCCCACGAGCCTGTTATCATTCTGAAAAACTTCATAATAATGAAAAGCAAAGCTGCAAAAGGTTCGGTAATGAAAGCAAATATCCCTCTAAAAGTGATACAATCGAGATATTGAGGGCTTTCTCCCTTAGAATTCGTATAAGCTTGATCCAAAGCTCGTAAAGTAGGCTCCGCTAAAGGTCCTGCATAAACAAGAAAACGATACGTTCCTTCTTGCTTAGGCAAAGGAAGTAACGTTTCATATCCAGGATACTTAGACGCAGGATACGCCTGATTCTTAGGAGATAGTAAGGATAGACGTGTGGGAACAGAACTTCCTGGAACGTAGGAAGCCGCGTATCCTGCAGGAATATCTGTAAGTGGAGATAAAATAATGCCAAAGTATCCATTAGAATTCAGTATCCACTGAGGATATACTCCACTACGCAATGCCAAAGGATCTTTAGGCTTAGGCAATTTCACCTTATCCAGTTGTCCTTTATTCTTTTTAATCACGTGATACTTAATAGCTGGGGTAAATGCATTGGACATAATCTCTACTTCTGGAATTCCAGAAGTTATCCATAAGTCTTCATTAGCTTGCGTTAAACCGACAGAAACTTCAAACGAGTAAGGCTGCTGCTCAGGTAATTTATAGGTTTTCTTAATCGAGCCGTCATTGCTTTCTAGCTCTAGCATATTACTGTTGAAAACAGAAACTCTGTATCCAGAAGCCACTGGATTTACAAGATCTCTACCAGAAACAACATTTAAAGCATGATAACTCATAGGTGTTTGCTTCTTAGAATCAGAAAGAATCCCCCTACGCAATAAGGGATAATATCCCCCTACAGAGTCAGGAATAGCTTGATTATTTGCTCCTATAGAAGGAAGTCCTGGGAAGGATGCCTCACTAGGCACCTGGGATTTCAAATCTCTATCAAAACCAATTTCATTTACTATGCTTCTATTATTCTCAGAAGAAAATGGAAGGTTGATTCCCTCTATAGACCCACTTTCTTGAGAAATCACTAACTGCATATATTCATTGGACAACACAAAACATTGCCCTGAATTTGTATCTACATTAGCTGATTGAGAGTCTCTAAAAATAGCAGCTTTTGTAATAGGAAGATCTAAAGATTCTAGTCTTTCTTCTCGTGAATTATAAATACCTAAAAGAAGGTATTCATTACCTGATCTCCAAAATACTAAGGATGTTCCGTAAACAACGCTATCCTTATTATAAATCTTCCCCTGATCTTGTTTATACTGCCCCAAGAAAACTACAGGCTCTTGATTATTACGAAACTCCACGACTAAAACAGGAAGCCCCTCTTTAGTTACAGGAAGAAATACTTTTCCTGTACTTAATGATGCTAAGGACTCACCAGCTTCGCGATACAAAGCCACATGAATATTATCGCAAGCCGTTGTTTCTTCTATAAAATCCCAACGAGTTCCTGAAGAATAAATAGAATTAGCCGATCCCCCTTGGTTTAAAAGGAGTAGCCTATCTCCAACGCGCACTGCATATTGACTCTTGCTTGTCTCTTCACCAAGAGATGTAGTCCAGGGGGCAACACTTAACCCCATAGACTTTGTTGCAGGTAATACTTGTTCCGTTATTGTTTTTTGTTTCTCCGTAAGAGCTTTGCAAGAGCGGAAATCATTATAACCAAAAAAGATTTGACATCCCAAAAAAGCTGCGCCAACTAAAGAAACAAACAACAATGAACGTTTATTCATCTGATAAACTCTGAAAAATTAAACTAAAAAGCTAAAATACCATAGCATCTATTTATCTCCCATAAAAGATTCCTAAATACGTACGAGTCTCTTTCTATTTTACGGAAGAAGTTGAAGAAGCATCCTTTTTACTTTTAATAAAACACGCTATTCCTAAAGACAAACCAAAGACAAACAAAGGCAATGACAATATTTGACCCATTGTTAATAAACAATTTGGACCTATGACTTTACCTTGGTGGCTCTTGAAAAATTCAGCAAAAAAACGAATTAATGAAATACCTACTAGCCCTAGGGATGTGGACCAACCGGAGCCTAAACGAAAGTAACGTTTATAACTTAAAAAAAACAAAACTGCAGAAAGCAATAAATAGCTTACTCCTTCATAGAGTTGTACGGGATGCACAGGCACCCCTAAAATTCCTTGAGCTGGAGACGAAAAAATGATCCCCCAAGGCAAGCTCGTGGGTTTTCCTAAGATTTCTTGATTCATAAAATTACCAATACGAATCATAAAAGCCGCACATCCGAACACGGAAGCACAAAGATCACAGAGAAATAAAAAGGTTAACACCGGAATTTTCTTTCTATATCTCCAAGAAAAAATGACCGACCATAAAATCAAGCCCACCATGCCTCCGTGGCTTGCTAATCCACCATTCCAAATCTTGAGAATTTCTTGAGGATGTTTAAAATAAAAATCACCGCCGTAAAACAAAATATAAGCTATGCGTGATCCGGGGATGATAAATAAGAGAGAATACAAAGCAAAATTCTCTAGAGCCTCACGAAGCTGCTCCTTAGAAAATCTTGTTTTATCTTTTTCACTATAGGAAGATAGAGCAAGATAAATTCCCAACAAAGAAGCAAGCAAAATGCCCATGGAAAAACATACCCCGTACCAAGGAACTCGGATAAGCCATTTATCTGAACCCCACAAAAATTTTGAATGATTCCAATATATTGCTGATAAGAAGACTCTCATTATTCAATCCAAAATAGAAAAAAATCTAAATTCCATATAGAATGGCTAAATTGCACAAGATAAAAACATATGACTAATAATAAAAACCATTTACTTATTCATCTCCCAGGCCTTCTTTGGTTATCTGCAGGAGTTAAACTACTTTTAAAAGCCTCTGCGGTTGTTTATCAACCAGACTTTTCTTTCACAGTTTTTGCTCCCCTAGCTATGGGAGCATGGGTGGTAGCTTCTTTGAAGTACCGCTTTTTATTGTTAAAATCCGTGTCTTCTCAAAACGAATTGTCCCGCCAATTACTCTCAGAAGCTGTATCAAAAAAAAATTACATAAAAAAATCTTTTCTTTCCAAACGCTTCTTAGTTATGGCTACAATGATAGCCTTCTCACTACTACTACGTAGATATATCGACAACTCTGCCACCCTATTCTTTATTCGCTCCACTATAGGCTATGCTCTTATTAAAACAGCTTTGACTTACTTCGCTAAATCCCACAAAACACTCTTAGAAAGCCTTTAACCTCAGATATTCATTATGCAAATGGCTCATATTGGAACAGATATTATTGAAATTGCTCGAATCCGCAAAGCAATAGAGACCCACAACCAAAGAATGTTAAATAAAATTTTCACTAAAAAAGAACAGGAGTATTGTTTAAGGCTAACAAACCCCTACCCCTCCTTTGCTGCAAGATTCGCAGGGAAAGAAGCCGTAGCCAAAGCTTTGGGGACTGGAATCGGAAAAGTCATTGGCTGGAAAGATATAGAGATTCTTACATCACCCAAACAACCCAAAGTCCATTTACCCCCAAGAGTATATAAAGAACTAGGAATTTCCAAAGTCTTACTATCAATCAGCCATAGCCGCGAATACGCTACAGCCATGGCTGTAGCTCTAGTCTAAAAAACGCTCAGCTTCTAAAGCTGCCATACAGCCACTTCCCGCTGCCGTGATGGCTTGCCGGTAATATTTATCTTGAACATCCCCAGCAGCAAATACCCCAGGAATAAAAGTTTTGCACGTTCCTTTTTCAGTAATAATGTATCCATGTTCGTCTAAAGCTAATTGACCGGCCAAGAAATCTGTATTTGGTTTATGTCCAATAGCAAAAAAGACCCCAGCAGCATCATGGGTAGAGATTTCGTTCGAAACGTTATTTAAAATATCAACAGAGCGAACAACAGAATCTCCAGAAATTTTTATCACTTCACTATTCCAAAGAAAAAAGATCTTTTCATTGGCCTCTGCTTTTTTAATCATGACCTTAGAAGCTCTTAAAGCATCTCTTCTATGAACAACATACACACGCTTCCCATATCGAGTTAAAAACATCGCCTCCTCTAAAGCAGAGTCTCCCCCTCCGATCACATACAAATCTTTGTTTTTAAAAATAGGAGAAGCTCCGTCACATACAGCACAAGCTGTAACGCCTTTTTGCCAAAATTCGTTATCACCCGCTCCAGGAATTTCTAAACGTTTTGCAGAAGCTCCCGTTGCTATAATACATGTATCACAGGTATATTTTTCTTCATTGGACATTACCACAAAAGGACGTGCAGAGAAATCTACCGAAGTGACATCTTTTGGAAGAATCTGAGTTCCAAAACGTGCAGATTGAGCCTTCATATTATCCATTAACTTTTGACCTAATACGCCCTCAGGGAACCCAGGGAAGTTTTCTACATCAGTAGTAGTCATTAATTGACCTCCGGAAATACCAGAAAAAAAACCCTCAAATAAAATAGGACTTAAAAGTGCTCTTGAAGCATAAATCGCCGCAGTATAACCTGCAGGACCAGAACCAATAATAATTACTTTGGTGTGAGTCATTTATTTTTACCCTACTGAATAATTTAGAAGTCAAATCTAAAACAAATAAAAAATTTTTAAGCAACAATTTAGAATAAAAAACTGCTGCAAGGGAGATCTTGCCTTTTTTAAGGTTTATATTTACACTATCTTTTTTGACTTTGTAGTTTTTAGGAGAATAACATTAAATGCCAAAACAATCCGAATACACTTGGGGATCCAAAAAAATTCTTGATACTATAGATTGCCTCGCGGAAGACGTTGTTGAATTCAAAGATCTTCTCTGCTCAACACACGGAATTACTTCAAGCGACGAGGAACCTACCAGTGAGATACAACCTGGCGCCATCCTAAAAGGTACTGTAGTTGATATCAATAAGGACTTTGTAGTCGTTGACGTTGGCTTGAAATCCGAAGGGGTCATTCCAATGTCAGAATTCATAGAATCTTCTGAAGGCTTGGTTCTCGGAGCTGAAGTAGAGGTGTATTTAGACCAAGCAGAAGACGAAGAAGGAAAGGTTGTTTTATCTAGAGAAAAAGCTACTCGTCAAAGACAGTGGGAACATATTTTAGCTCACTGCGAAGAAGGATCTATCGTCAAGGGACAAATTATACGCAAAGTCAAAGGTGGTCTTATTGTTGATATTGGGATGGAGGCTTTTCTACCCGGATCACAAATCGATAACAAGAAAATTAAAAACTTGGACGATTATGTGGGCAAAGTCTGTGAGTTTAAAATTCTCAAAATCAACATAGACAGAAGAAACGTTGTTGTTTCAAGAAGAGAACTCCTAGAAGCAGAGCGAATTTCGAAGAAAGCAGAACTTATCGAACAAATTACCATTGGTGAACGTCGCAAAGGTGTTGTTAAAAATATCACCGATTTCGGTGTATTCTTAGACCTAGATGGTATTGACGGTCTTCTTCACATTACAGATATGACGTGGAAACGTATTCGTCACCCATCCGAAATGGTAGAGCTTAACCAAGAACTAGAAGTCATTATTTTAAGCGTTGACAAAGAAAAGGGACGTGTTGCTTTAGGGCTTAAACAAAAAGAGCACAATCCATGGGAAGACATTGAGAAGAAATATCCTCCAGGAAAACGTGTCTCCGGTAAAATTGTTAAGCTTCTTCCCTACGGAGCCTTTATTGAAATCGAAGAAGGCATTGAGGGGTTAATCCACGTTTCTGAAATGTCTTGGGTGAAAAATGTTGTTGACCCCAGCGAGGTTGTAAACAAAGGCGATGAGGTTGAAGCTATTGTTTTATCCATTCAGAAAGACGAAGGTAAAATTTCCTTAGGTCTAAAGCAAACAGAACACAATCCGTGGGACAATATCGAAGAAAAATACCCTATTGGTTTGCATGTACATGCAGAAATCAAAAACCTAACCAATTATGGAGCTTTTGTTGAACTAGAACCCGGTATTGAAGGTTTGATTCACATCTCTGATATGAGTTGGATTAAAAAGGTTTCTCACCCTTCGGAGCTCTTCAAAAAAGGCAGCACCGTTGAGGCTGTTATTCTATCTGTCGATAAAGAAAGTAAAAAAATCACTCTTGGAGTCAAACAACTAAGTTCCAATCCTTGGAATGAAATTGAAAAAATGTTCCCCACAGGGAGCAACATCTCTGGTGTGGTAACTAAAATCACTGCATTTGGTGCATTTGTAGAACTACAAAACGGTATTGAAGGTTTGATTCACGTTTCAGAACTTTCAGAAAAACCTTTTTCAAAAATCGAAGATATTATCTCAATTGGCGACTCTGTATCTGCAAAAGTTATCAAGCTAGACCCTGATCACAAAAAAGTATCTCTTTCTGTAAAAGAATACCTTGCTGACAAACAAAACGATCAAACGGATGCAGATTTAAATAATTTGGACCTAGAAGATTTAGTTGGTTCAGATAAAAAGAAAAAAGGGAAATAATATTACTCAAGAGGTTGGGCTTATGTTTCTTGCAACATAAGCTCGCCTTGGTTTAGCACTCTGTCTGTTTCCTTATTTATAAGAGGAGTATAATGAATAAAGATCTTGTAGCTATTTTTGACTACATGGAGAAAGAAAAAGGAATTCAACGTCCTGTTATCATAGGCGCAATTGAATCGGCCTTAAAAATTGCAGCAAAAAAAACACTAAGAGATGATGCTAACGTTTCTGTAAATATTAATCCTCGAACTGGCGATATAGAAGTCTTTTGCGAAAAAGAAATCGTAGAAGTATGTGAAAATCCCAGCAAAGAGATTCCCTTAGACAAAGCTAGAGAGTACGATCCTGAATGCCAAATTGGGCAATACATGGATGTTCCCTTTGTTTCAGAGCATTTTGGCAGAATTGCAGCTCATGCGGCTCGGCAAATTATAGGTCAAAAATTACGTCATGCTGAAAGGGATGTTATCTATGAAGAATATCGGCATCGGGTCAATGAAATCCTTTCTGGTGTTGTCAAGCGCTTTGCCAAAGGATCAAATTTAGTCATAGATTTAGGGAAAGTTGAAGGTCTGTTACCTGCTCGTTACTATCCTAAAACAGAGAAGCATAAGGTTGGCGATAAAATTTACGCCTTATTATATGAAGTTCAAGAATCTGAAAATGGTGGTGCTGAAGTTATTCTTAGCCGCAGCCATCCAGAATTCGTTAAACAACTTTTCCTACAAGAAGTTCCTGAATTAGAAGATGGCTCTGTAGAAATTATTAAAATTGCTAGAGAAGCTGGTTATAGAACTAAATTAGCTGTAAGTTCAACCGACCCCAAAACAGATCCTGTAGGAGCGTTTGTTGGGATGAGAGGTTCTCGAGTGAAGAATATCATCCGAGAATTAAATGACGAGAAAATAGATATTGTAAACTATTCTCCCGTAACCACAGAATTATTACAAAATTTGCTTTGCCCCATAGAAATTCAAAAGATTGCGATCTTAGAAGATGACAAGGTTATTGCTATAGTCGTTCATGACGCTGATTACGCAACAGTAATTGGCAAACGTGGAATTAATGCTCGATTGATTAGTCAAATTTTAGACTATGAGCTCGAAGTTCAACGTATGAGCGAGTACAATAAACTATTAGAAATTCAACGCCTACAGTTAGCGGAATTTGATAATCCTCAGTTAGATGAACCGCTGGATATGGAAGGCATTAGTAAGTTGGTTGTCCAAAATCTTGTACACGCAGGATACGACACGATCAGAAAGGTATTGTTAGCCAGTGCTAATGATCTTGCTTCTGTTCCTGGAATCAGTTTAGAACTTGCTTATAAGATCCTTGAGCAAGTCAGCAAATATGGAGAAGGCAAAGTTGACGAAAAACCTAAAATTGAAGATTAAAAACGCTCAATTAACGAAAGCTGCTGGATTAGATAAGTTAAAACAAAAATTAGCTCAGGCAGGATCTTCAGACACAAAAAATTCTTCAGAAAAGCCTTCTGCTAAGGTTGCTGAAAAGGTTGTAAAGAAAAAAAGTGTTGTAGATCCTAGCGTGTCTGCTACGCCTGAATCAGTCTCTTCAGAAACTTCTCCACGTAGAATTCGAGCTAAAAATCGTTCATCGTTTGTATCTGAAGATTTAGAGGTTTCCTCTCCGGTTCCTGTAGATTCTGACACAACCTCTTCTATGCCTCCTGTAGAAGAAGAAATTGCTTCTTCTACGGACTCTGAACCTGAAGTCATAGAAGTAACGCAGCCCCCTATAGAAGAAAAATCAGAAGTGGTTACCAAGGTCCCTCCAACTCCTCTAAAAGAGCCTGAAGTCGTAGTAAAAAAAGACCCGCCTAAAAGTGTTGTAGGCATAAAGTCTAACTTTGGCCCTACGGGGAAACACATTAATCATTTGTTAGCCAAAACATTCAAGGCTCCCAAAAAAGAAGATAAACCTGCGCCAAAAGAACGCTCTGGACAAGCTCAGGCAAAACCTCAGCAGTCTTCTGAAGCTTCAAGTGAAAACAAACCGCATTCTCCAAACAACAATCGGTCATCTCAACCTTTTTATCGTAGAGATACGTCAAAGAAACCTGGATCTGACTTTAGAGATCGTGCGAAAAAAGACGACAACCCTAAAGCCTTTACTGGAAGGGATCGTTACGGATTAAATGACGGCAGCGACGACGATAAGTGGAGAAAAAAACGCGTTCAAAAAACTAAAAAACATTATGACGAACACACTATACAACGTCCTACACATATTAAAGTTCCTCTGCCTATCACGATCAAAGATCTTGCAGCAGAAATGAAATTAAAAGCTTCTGAGCTTATCCAGAAAATGTTTATTCACGGTATGACTTATGTTGTGAACGATGTTTTGGATAATGAAACAACGGTACAGTTTATTGGTTTAGAGTTTGGTTGCACTATCGATATTGATTCATCCGAACAAGATAAGCTTTGTATTGAAAGTAATACTGTTAAAGAAGAAATACAGGAAACTGACCCAAGTAAGCTTATCATTCGCCCCCCTATTGTAGCCTTTATGGGTCACGTCGATCATGGAAAAACTACTTTGATTGACTCATTAAGAAAAAGTAACATAGCAGCTGTAGAAGCTGGAGCTATTACCCAACATATGGGGGCTTTCTGTTGTTCTACACCTGTGGGAAATATCACTATCTTAGATACTCCCGGTCACGAGGCTTTTTCTGCAATGAGAGCTCGTGGAGCAGAAGTTTGCGATATCGTTGTTCTTGTCGTTGCCGGTGATGAAGGTATCAAAGAACAAACTCTGGAAGCTGTTAAGCACGCTCGCGCTGCAAACATTACCATTGTTGTTGCCATTAACAAATGCGATAAGCCTAACTTCAACGCTGAAACTATTTATAGGCAGCTTTCCGAGATTAATTTGTTGCCAGAAGCATGGGGTGGTACAACAGTAACAGTTAATACCTCAGCAAAAACTGGCGAAGGTTTGCCTGAGTTATTAGAAATGCTCGCGCTACAAGCAGAAGTTTTAGAACTTAAGGCCAATCCATCAGCCCGTGCTCGAGGAATTGTTATTGAATCCGAGTTACATAAAGGACTAGGTGCTGTTGCAACTATTTTAGTGCAAAACGGAACCCTACACCTTGGCGAAGCATTAGTTTTCAATGATTGTTATGGTAAAGTTAAAACAATGCATGACGAGCACAATCGGTTAATGAAAGTGGCCAGCCCTTCTGTTCCCGCTTTAATTACTGGATTATCTAGCATGCCTAAAGCAGGGGATCCTTTCGTTGTTGTTAAAAACGAAAAAATAGCAAAGGACATCATTGGTGCTAGACTTGCTGGTCAGCAGAAATTTGCTTTGCAGAAAAAACGTCCTAATTTCGACGCTATGCTGCAAAATAAAAAGATCTTGAAACTTATTATCAAAGCCGATGTTCAAGGCTCCATTGAAGCTTTAGCAAGCTCCATCTTAAAGATAGTATCCGATAAAGTAAGTGCGGAAATTCTTTCTAATAGTGTTGGAGAAATTTCTGAGTCAGACATCCGTTTGGCTGCAGCGTCTAAAGCGGTTATTATTGGTTTCCACACGGGAATAGAAAGTCACGCCGAATCTCTGATCAAAAGTTTAGGAGTGAAGGTACAACTGTTTAACATTATATATCATGCAGTAGATGCTGTTAAAGAAATGATGACAGCATTGCTTGATCCTATTGCCGAAGAGAAAAATCTAGGCTCTGCTGAAATTAAAGAAACCTTTAAGTCCTCACAATTAGGTACGATTTATGGTTGCTTGGTTTCTGAAGGAGTTATGACTAGAAATCAAAAAGTTCGTGTTGTACGCAACAACGATGTTCTCTGGAAAGGCACCCTATCTTCTTTAAAACGTATTAAAGAAGACGTTAAAGAAGTTAAGAAGGGACTTGAATGTGGTATTTTATTAGAAGGATATCAGAATGCTCAAGTAGGTGATATTCTACAGTGTTATGAAGTGATTTATCATCCACAAAAGCTTTAAAGGATTATGGCAGAAAACAGACGCATACAAAAAGTTAATTCACTAATTCGTGAAGCGATTGCTAATGTGATCTTAAAAGATGTAAAACATCCTAAAATTTCCAATCGTTGGATTACGGTTACTAGGGTATGTTTATCTAAAGACTTACATACCGCACGTGTCTATGTTTCGATTATGCCTCACGAAAACACCTCTGCAGAAACTTTAAAAGCATTGAAAGCGTCCGCAGGATTTATTGCTTATAGGGCTTCTAAAGGTGTTTTTCTTAAGTATTTTCCTGAGATAAGTTTTTACCTCGAAGACATTTTTTCTCCACAGGATCATATAGAAAACTTGCTTTGGAAAATACGCGAGCAAGATAAAAATTAATTCATCTGCCTAGAAAGATCTAACATTAACGACATCATTATGGAACTTGCTACAGAACTTAAAGAAGGAATTCTTCTAGTAGATAAGCCTCAGGGTAGAACCTCGTTTAGTCTCATTCGCACTTTAACAAAGTTAATCGGGGTCAAAAAAATCGGTCACGCAGGGACCCTGGATCCTTTTGCTACCGGCGTGATGGTTATGTTAATCGGTCGTAAATTTACACGGCTTTCTGATGTTCTATTATTTGAGGATAAGGAATACGCTGCAATTGCTCATCTAGGGACAACCACAGATTCCTACGATTGTGATGGTAAAATTGTGGGGAGATCCAAAAAAGTTCCTACTTATGAGGAAATATTAGAAGCAGCTTTGTATTTTCAGGGAGAAATCCAGCAAATTCCCCCAATGTTTTCTGCGAAAAAAATTAACGGAAAAAAGCTCTATGAGTATGCCCGACAAGGATTATCCATAGAACGTCGCCAATCTACGGTTCAGGTAAGCTTACAAATTACAAAATACGAGTATCCCCTGCTATACTTTTCTGTACAATGTAGTAAAGGAACATATATTCGTAGTATTGCTCATGAACTAGGAAACATGTTAGGGTGTGGAGCTTATTTAGAAGAACTTCGACGTTTACGTAGTGGGAGTTTTTCTATAGATCAATGTATTGACGGGTGTCTTTTAGATCGGCCAGACTTCGATGTATCTCCTTATTTAAGAGATTTCAATGGAAACATTCTATAGTTTAACATCGATCCATTCTTCCGTGGATTCTATAACTATAGGTTTTTTTGATGGATGCCACTTAGGCCATAAGAAATTACTCTCTGTATTGTCATCCTATCCCGGATCATCGGGAATTATTACCTTTGATTCACATCCTCGGGCAATTTTACAGTCCCCCACCCCTAAACTAATTACGAACACAAAAGAACGCATCCTTCTTTTACAAGATTTCTCCATAGACTACCTTTGTATTCTTCCATTCACACAGAGCTTTGCTGACAAATCCGCAGAAAGCTTCATACTTTCCCTTCATCAAACGTTAGGGTGTAAACGTCTAATATTAGGGTATGACTCTAGACTTGGCAAAGGAGGAGAAGGAAACGCACAAACGCTGCAACCTCTGGCTGATTCCCTGGGAATAGAAATTATAGAAGTCCCCCCCTACAAAATAGATAACGAGATTGTCTCCAGCAAAAGAATTCGTCAATTTCTAGTTCAAGGTGATTTAGATAATGCTAACCGTCATCTTGGACATTCCTATAAATATGTAGGAAAAATTGAGACTGGTTATGGCTTAGGAACCCAGCTAGGAGTAGCCACAATTAACCTTCCCCAGGAGCAATGTTTACTTCCTTACGGAGTATATGCATGCGAAATAGAACACCAAGCCAAGGTATATCAAGGTATTATGAATATCGGAGAAGCTCCTACAGTAGAAAGAAATTCTTTATGCTTAGAAGCACACCTCTTTGACTTCTCCGGCGACTTATATGGAGAAATAGTGTCTGTAATTCCTAAGAAGTTCCTTCGTCAAGAAGAAAGGTTCCCTTCTCAAGAAGATTTATCACAAGCTATTCGTACAGACATTAACAACGCAAAAGCATTTTTTTCTACTAGTTGTGCAAGAAAAGCATAATATCACCGTCTTGAACAATATAGTCTCTACCTTCTGCTCGTAATTTACCAGCCTCACGAACTCCTGCGCGTCCTTCATAAGCTATCATGTCTTCAAGAGTGACAACTTCCGCTCGAATAAATCCTTTTTGGATATCAGTATGAATCTGCCCTGCAGCCTCTGCTGCTGTAGATCCTATAGGAATAGTCCAAGCTCTAGTTTCTTGAGGCCCAGTTGTAAAATAGGAAATCAACCCAAGTGTATGGTAAGCAGAGCGCACTAACCGATTTAATCCAGATTCCTGAAGTCCAAGGCTCTTTAAAAAATCCTCTCGCTCGTCAACAGGAAGAGAGATTACTTCTTCTTCTAGCCGTACACAAATAGGAACAACCTGAGCATTTTCTTTCTTAGCGATCTCCAAAACAGTAGCAACGTACTCATTATGCATGGTTTCTAAAGAATCCTCGCCTATGTTTGCTATGTAAAGCATAGGCTTTGCTGTTAAAAAGGGATAAGGCCTTAGCTGTATACGCTCTTCGGGAGACAAGTCTAACGTACGTACAGGTTGACCGCTTTCTAAATGCTTTATTACCCTATCTAACAAAGGCAAAATAGCACCAAGATCTTTTTTCCCCTTGGCCTGCTTTTCTAATCTACTATGAATACTTGTTGCTGAAGAAAAGTCAGCAAAGATTAATTCTAGATTAATCACAGAAATATCATCTCTAGGATCTATTTTCCCAGACACATGGGTAACGTCATCGTTATCAAAACAACGAACAACATGAGCTATAGCATGAGTCTCGCGAATATGAGAGAGGAATCTATTTCCTAACCCTGCACCATCCGAAGCTCCTTTTACCAAACCTGCTATATCAACAAATTTCATATCGGCATAAATAACCTTCTGACTTTGACTCATTTTAGCCAAAATATCTAAGCGGTTATCAATAACCGGAACAATACCAATATTCGGATCAATTGTACAAAAGGGATAGTTACAAGAAGCTACTTGTGCTCCAGTAAGTGCATTAAATAGCCCAGACTTACCTACGTTAGGAAGTCCTATGATCCCACACTCTGTGTGTCCCATATGTCATCTTTTGTAGATAATTTTAATATTCACCTTTAGCAGGCAAGAAATCCCACAAACATTAGAGTCATTACCCCTACGCTTGTGGGAGTGTACCGAATTCTTTTAGTACTTTGAACCCAGCACCTTTAGTGTGATCACCAAAGACAATATAGGATTAAGTGTTTCCTGACTAATATTTTCTTAGCAACTTATTATTAGATCTTTCTAAATTCTATCTTAGAAAAGCTATTTCATCACAATAAGACCAACTTATAATAATTAAGGCTCAATCCTCTAGGCTTCTCTCTTGTGAAAAACACGCTTATAGGGTAATTTGCAGATTATTCCTATTTAATAGCTCTTTATCTAACTTTGGCCAAGCGATGGGTGAAAAAACAGAAAAGGCGACCCCGAAGCGTCTTAGAGACGCTAGGAAAAAAGGCCAGGTGGCAAAATCTCAAGATTTTCCTTCCGCAATCACCTTTATTGTTTCGATGTTCACAACATTTTACCTATCGTCGTTTTTTGCTAAACATCTTGGAAGTTTTCTAGTTTCTATTTTTAAAGAAGCCCCAATAAATCATGATCCTAGAGTCACGTTATATTATTTACAAAACTGTTTAACTCTTATTTTAACGACTTCCTTACCTTTGCTTGGAGCAGTAGGATTTGTTGGTATTATTGTCGGATTTCTTGTTGTTGGTCCGACTTTTTCTACAGAAGTTTTCAAACCAGACTTAAAAAAGTTTAATCCGATTGAAAACCTCAAACAAAAATTCAAGATGAAGACTTTGATTGAATTGTTAAAGTCTGTTTTGAAAATTTTTGGCGCGGCCTTGATATTGTATGTTACGTTAAAAAACCGCGTGCCATTGATCATAGAAACTGCGGGTGTATCTCCTCTCGTCATTGCCGCTATCTTTAAACAGATACTTTATAAAGCAGTTACATCCATTGGTATTTTTTTCTTAGTCGTTGCAGTTCTTGACTTAGTGTACCAAAGAAAGAACTTCGCGAAAGAACTAAAAATGGAAAAGTTTGAGGTTAAACAAGAATTTAAGGATACAGAAGGTAATCCCGAGATTAAGGGACGCCGTCGCCAAATCGCACAAGAAATCGCTTATGAAGATACCTCTTCTCAAATCAAACATGCAAGCGCGGTAGTCTCAAACCCTAAGGATATTGCTGTGGCTATCGGTTATATGCCAGAAAAATATAAAGCTCCGTGGATTATTGCTATGGGAATTAATTTGCGTGCAAAAAGAATCATTACAGAAGCTGAGAAATACGGCATTCCCATAATGAGAAATGTTCCTCTGGCGCATCAGCTTTGGGACGAAGGAAAAGAGTTGAAGTTTATTCCAGAATCGACTTATGAAGCTATTGGAGAAATCCTTCTCTACATCACTTCTCTTAATGCTCAAAATCCTAACAACAAAAACATTAACCAACACGATAATCTATAATGAACAAGCTACTCAATTTTGTCAGTAGAACCTTTGGGGGAGATGCCGCCCTAAATATGATCAATAAATCGAGTGATCTCATCCTTGCCTTATGGATGATTGGTGTCGTTTTAATGATCATCTTGCCCCTACCTCCGACTATTGTCGACTTGATGATCACGATCAATTTGGCTGTTTCAGTCTTCCTGTTAATGGTAGCTTTATATATCCCCAGTGCTCTGCAATTATCAGTTTTCCCGTCCCTACTCTTAATTACAACAATGTTTCGCTTAGGAATTAACATTTCTTCCTCGAGACAGATTCTTCTCAAAGCTTATGCAGGTCACGTTATTCAAGCTTTCGGAGACTTCGTTGTTGGAGGGAATTACGTTGTCGGATTTATTATCTTTTTAATCATTACAATTATTCAATTTATTGTTGTTACCAAAGGTGCTGAGCGTGTTGCTGAGGTTGCTGCGAGATTTAGATTAGACGCTATGCCTGGTAAACAAATGGCTATTGACGCTGATTTGCGTGCAGGCATGATTGATGCGCAACAAGCTCGCGATAAACGAGGCATGATTCAAAAGGAAAGTGAACTTTATGGAGCCATGGACGGTGCCATGAAGTTCATTAAAGGGGACGTTATTGCAGGTATCGTGATCTCCTTGATTAACATCGTTGGTGGTTTGACTATCGGTGTAGCTATGCATGGCATGGACTTGGCTCAAGCTGCTCACGTGTATACTCTTTTATCTATCGGTGACGGATTAGTTTCTCAGATTCCTTCGCTCCTCATCTCTTTAACTGCTGGTATCGTTACAACTCGAGTTTCTAGTGATAAAAACACGAACTTGGGTAAAGAGATTTCCTCTCAATTAGTTAAAGAACCTAGAGCCTTGCTCCTAGCCTCTGCAGCAACTTTAGGTGTGGGCTTCTTTAAAGGATTCCCTCTGTGGTCATTCTCAATTCTATCTTTTATCTTTGGTCTTCTTGGAGTTATTCTTCTCGCTAAGAAAAATAGCACAGCTAAAAAGGGGGCTTCCGGTGCATCGACAACAGTCGGAGCTGCTGCAGATGGCGCCGCTACAGCTGGAGACAATCCTGACGACTACTCTCTTACTCTGCCGGTAATTTTAGAATTAGGAAAAGACCTCTCTGCTCTAATTCAGCATAGAACGAAATCAGGCCAAAGCTTCATTGACGATATGATCCCTAAAATGCGTCAAGCTTTATATCAAGATATTGGTATTCGTTATCCAGGAATTCATGTACGTACCGACTCTCCTTCCTTAGAAGGTTTCGATTACATGATCCTTCTTAACGAAGTTCCTTATGTTCGAGGAAAAATTCCTCCGCACCACGTCTTGACTAATGAAGTAGAGGAAAATCTTAAGAGATACAATCTTCCTTTCATTACGTATAAAAATGCTGCAGGCTTACCTTCTGCATGGGTTAGTGAGGATGCTAAAACCATTTTAGAAAAAGCAGCCATTAAGTACTGGACTCCTTTAGAGGTGATCATTCTTCATTTATCTTACTTCTTCCACAGAAGCTCTCAAGAGTTCTTAGGAATTCAAGAAGTACGCTCTATGATTGAATTTATGGAACGTTCGTTCCCAGATCTTGTTAAGGAAGTCACGCGACTTATTCCTCTACAAAAACTTACTGAAATTTTCAAACGTTTGGTACAAGAGCAAATTTCTATTAAAGATTTGCGCACCATTTTAGAATCCTTAAGTGAGTGGGCTCAGACAGAAAAAGATACCGTATTGCTTACCGAGTACGTACGTTCCTCTCTCAAACTCTATATTAGCTTTAAATTTTCTCAAGGGCAGTCAGCAATTTCTGTCTATTTATTAGATCCAGAAATCGAAGAGATGATCCGTGGAGCAATTAAGCAAACTTCTGCAGGATCTTATCTTGCTTTAGATCCAGATTCTGTAAACCTCATCTTAAAATCTATGAGGAATACGATCACGCCAACACCTCCAGGAGGTCAACCCCCTGTGCTGTTGACAGCAATTGACGTAAGACGATATGTAAGAAAATTAATAGAGACAGAATTCCCTGATATTGCTGTGATTTCTTATCAAGAGATTCTCCCAGAGATTCGTATCCAGCCATTAGGAAGAATTCAGATTTTCTAAGTATCTGTCGATTCTTAAAGAGGATATATGTCAGCATCCGGAGGAGCTGGGGGCTTAGGAGGCTCACAAGCTGTTGACGTTGCACAAGTGCAAGCTGCGGCAGCGAAAGCTGATGCCCAAGAAGTTGTAGCTAGCCAAGAGCAATCTGATATCAGTATGATTAAGGATTCCCAGGATTTATCAAATCCTCAGGCAGCTACACGCACCAAAAAAAAGGAAGAAAAATTCCAAACCCTAGAATCTAGAAGAAAGAACGCCACTCAAACAGAGAAGAAATCTGAAGGCACTGAGGATAAATCCGACGCAGATCTTTCTGATAAGTACACTGAAAACAATGCCGAAATCTCTGGTCAAGATTTACGTAGTATCCGAGATTCCTTACATGATGACGCCTCTGAAGAAGATATCCTAGACTTGGTAAAATCCAAGTTTTCTGACCCCGCACTTCAAAGTATCGCCTTAGATTATTTAGTCCAAACAACACCTGCCTCTAAAGGAGCTTTAAAAGACTCCTTAGTTAAAGCTCAACAAAGCCATTTACAACAGAACCGTCAAGCCGTTGTTGGGGGTAGAAATGTTCTATTTGCCTCTCAAGAATATGCAACCGCATTGAATACTTCGGCTCCAGGTTTAAGAGAGCTTTATCTGCAAGTTACTTCTGACTTTCATTCCTGCGAACAATTACTGCAAATGCTTCAATCCCGCTATAGCTTTGAAGAAATGGGGACTGTAACCTCATTCTTTCTTAAAGGTATGTCCGCGGATTTAAAATCCGAAGGATCTTCTGTTCCCGCACCAAAATTACAAGTAATGATGTCAGAAACGCGTAATCTTCAAGCGGTGATTACTGGTTATGATTTTTTCCAAGCAAAATTACCCGTCCTTACTGCTTCTTTAAAAGCTGATGGAGTGACGCTTCCTGAAGATCTTAAATTTGATAAGGTCGCGGACACTTTCTTTAAGTTAATCCACGACAAGTTCCCTACTGCTTCAAAAATGGAGCGTGGGGTTCGTGATCTTGTTGGAGATGATACCGAAGCCATTACCGGGATGCTTAACCTCTTCTTTGTTGCCCTAAGAGGAACTTCCCCAAGATTATTTGCTTCAGCAGAAAAGCGTCAGCAATTAGGCACCATGATGGCTAATGCTTTGGATACTGTGAATATCAATAACGAAGATTATCCCAAAGCTTCGGACTTTCCCAAACCCTATCCCTGGTCTTAATTTTTACGGATTAACATGCAAACTCAATTCGAACAACTTCTGGAATCTCTAGGAACAAAACTGAACACAACTTTAGTTCCTGATAAAAACCAAGCATGTTTGATTCGCTTTAGCGATACACAGGTTCCTGTACAACTTGAAGAGGATGGTAATTCTGGAGATATGGCCGTAGGTACAATTCTTGGCATACTTCCTGAAAACGTATTTCGTGAACGTATTTTCAAAGCCGCTCTTTCTGTAAACGCCGCTCCTCTATCTAATATCAAAGGTATTCTCGGCTATGGAGAAATTTCCCAGCAGTTGTACCTATCCGATGTATTAAATATGAATTATCTAAATGGAGATAAGCTCTTTCATTACTTAACTCTATTTTCAATGCATGCAAAAATTTGGATAGCAGCTTTAGAAACAGGCAATCTTCCTGATCTACACGTCCTAGGTATGTATCATTTATAATATTACCAATATAGTGGACATTTGTCTCCACATGTGCGCCTGCTCGTATGATTTATGACTCCATTTTCTAAAGCTATACGCTATATCCAAGACTCTCCTGCTAAGCATAGCTGGAAAATACTGGGAACCATGCCAAAGCATGGTATTTGTACTCCCTTATTTTCCCTACATACTCAAAATAGCTGCGGAATCGGGGAATTTTTAGACCTTATTCCTTTAATTTTATGGTGTAGAAAACACAAATTCCAAATCTTACAAATTCTTCCTATCAATGATAGTGGAGAAGATTGCAGCCCCTATAATAGCATATCTTCAGTAGCCCTTAATCCTCTTTACCTTTCCTTATCAAGTCTTCCCCACGCCCGGTCTATTCCCTATGCTGATGCCAAGATAAGAACTATGCAACAGCTATCTAAGCTTCCTTATGTACACTATCCTCAAGTCAAAGCCGCAAAATGGGAATTCCTCCGAGATTATTATCAGTATGTAATAAAAATAGGAGTCTTGAAGGAAGAAGATTTTCAGATCTTTTGCGAAAAGGAAAAGTATTGGCTACATCCCTATTCAGTATTTCGTTCCATAAAGCATCACCTAAAAGGAGCTCCGATAAATAACTGGCCAAAAGCCTATACAGACATTAAAAACTTCACAGAATTTGAGAAACAATTCCAAGACGAATGTAACTTTTTCTCTTATTTACAATTCCTTTGTTTTCAGCAAATGTCACAAGTGAAAGCCTACGCTGATGACAATCAGATTTTCCTTAAAGGAGATCTCCCTATTCTTATTAGTAAAGATAGTTGCGATGTTTGGTACTACAGGCAGTTCTTTGCTTCCTCAGGATCCGCAGGCGCTCCTCCTGATATTTACAATACAGAGGGGCAGAACTGGCATCTTCCTATCTACAACATGCGCAACTTAGCCCAAGATAATTATAGCTGGTGGAAAGCGCGTTTACGGTATGCAGAAAACTTTTACTCTCTTTATAGACTTGATCACATTGTGGGATTTTTTCGCCTCTGGGTGTGGGACTCTTCTGGAAATGGAAAATTTAAACCGGAAAATCCAGAGGAATACATTAGCCAAGGGACAAACATTCTTACGCAGATTCTACGTTCCTCTCGTATGCTTCCCATAGGAGAAGATTTGGGAAGTGTGCCTAATGATGTAAAACGTACTTTAGTAAAACTAGGAATATGTGGAACACGCATTCCTCGTTGGGAGCGCAACTGGGAAGGAGATGGAAGCTTCATCCCCCTAGACCAATACTCCCCTCTCTCAGTAACATCATTATCCACTCATGATTCGGATACACTTGCTCTTTGGTGGCGACACGCTCCCAAAGAAGCTCAAAAATTTGCTAAGTTTTTAGGAATGTTTTTCACTCCTCTTTTATCCACAGAGGATCAAAAACATATTCTCAAGTTATCTCATAAAACTTCATCGATCTTTCATATTAACTTAATTAACGACTACCTTGCTCTCTGTCCTGATTTAGTATCCGATAATCTAAAATACGAACGCATAAATATGCCTGGCACAATGTCAAAAAATAATTGGGTGTACAGAGTAAAGCCTTCTATTGAAGAAATGCTTTCTCACGACGCTTTAAATGCAAATATAGCTGATATTTTATCTAGTCTTTAAGAGATCGGTCTTACTATTCTAAGTAAATTCAAGAAAAAATTCTTTTTAAGTGGCTATAATTAAAAAATTTTGAAGAAAAAATCTTTCAGATATATCAGAAAATGTCTAACATAGGTTCTTTTCAATTATATATGTCTTATTCTTGCGATAACGACGAAGTTAATGTAGGGAAATCATGTCAAGAAAGTGTCCACTTACTGGGAAAAGACCTCGCCGTGGCAATAGCTACACCATCAGAGGTATTGCAAAAAAGAAAAAGGGAATTGGTTTAAAGGTTACAGGGAAAACTAAGCGTCGTTTCTTCCCTAATATGGTTACCAAAAGGCTTTGGTCTACCGAAGAAAATAAATTTCTTAAACTTAAAATCTCAGCTTCAGCCCTGCGTCTTATCGATAAACTTGGCTTAGAAAAAGTAATAGCAAGAGCTAAAAGCAAAGGCTTCTAATCTTTAAAAACAAGGGGAAATAGTTATGTCTTCCTTGAGACGTCTTGTTTCCCTTTTGCGTTCCCAAAATGACCTTGTTGATGTCTTTGCTCCCGTTGATCCTTATTTAGAGCTTCCTGAAATTCATCGCAGGGTTATCGAAGGCCATGGGCCAGCCCTTTTATTCCACAATGTTCACGGGGCCTCTTTCTCCGTTCTTACAAACCTGTTTGGCACTCAAAAACGAGTGGATCAAATCTTTTCCAGTGTTCCCGAAGACTTAATCCCCCAAGTTATTCATTTGCTTGCTTCCCCACCTAAACTATCTCAATTATGGAGAAACCGTAGCCTGTTGTTTCGAGGGTTATCTTTGGGTTTACGGAAAGCTCGTTTCTCAAAACTTCCCCATAAAAAGATGCCATTGGTTGATTTACACCGATTACCTATGCTGACAAGCTGGCCTGAAGATGGCGGAGCTTTTCTCACCCTTCCCTTGGTCTATACAGAATCCCCAAATTCTAAAATTCCAAATTTAGGGATGTATCGGATGCAAAGGTTCGATAGAGAAACTCTCGGCTTGCATTTTCAAATCCAGAAAGGTGGAGGAATGCATTTTTATGAGGCAGAACAAAAAAAACAAAACCTTCCGGTAACGGTATTGTTATCAGGCAATCCTTTCCTGATACTTTCTGCAATAGCTCCATTACCTGAGAATATCTCAGAGCTCCTTTTTTGTACCTTTTTACAGGGATCAAAACTACTCTACAAACAAGATCCCGATACCACCCATCCCTTACTTTATGATTCAGAGTTTATCCTAACAGGAGAGGGTATCTGTGGTGAGCGCAGAGCTGAAGGGCCTTTTGGCGATCATTTTGGCTACTACAGCCTTCAGCACGACTTCCCAATTTTTAAATGTCGGAAAATCTATCATCGAAAAAATGCTATCTACCCCGCAACAATTGTTGGCAAACCCTATCAAGAAGATTTTTATCTAGGGAACAAGCTTCAAGAATACCTATCCCCACTATTTCCTATGGTCATGCCGGGAGTTAAACAATTAAAAAGCTATGGAGAAGCTGGTTTTCACGCACTAACAGCGGCCGTGGTTAAAGAGCGCTACTGGAAAGAATCCCTAGCTTCGTCTTTAAGAATTCTTGGAGAAGGTCAGCTATCTTTAACCAAATTCCTTATAGTCACAGATCACCATGTAGATCTAGAGAACTTCCCCGCACTTCTACAAGTATTGTTATCCCGTATGGTTCCTGAGCGTGATTTAGTAATATTTTCAGAAACATCCAATGACACGTTGGATTATACAGGGCCTAGATTAAATAAAGGGTCTAAAGCAATTTTCATGGGAATAGGTCCGGAAATTCGAGATCTCCCACATAAATATCAAGGAAGATCTATTCATGAAGTCACCAATATAGGAAGTTTCTGTCCTGGTTGTCTCGTCCTTGAAACTTCTCACCACGTTAATATAAATGCGCTACTCAATAACCGGGATTTGCACTCATGGCCGTTTATTGTTCTTACAGAAAATCTACAAGAAACATTAGCAAGCTCTAAAGATTTTCTATGGAGAACCTTCACTCGTGCTGCTCCAGCAACAGATCTACACGTACGTTTCAATAAGGTCTCTAATCATAGGCCAGATTATAGTTTCCCCATCATACTCAATTCTCTAATGAAGCCCCACTACCCTAAAGAAGTTAGGGCTGATGAAGAAACCATACAAAAAGTTTCCTCCAGATGGAATGAGTATTTCCCTAAAAATTGATCCATTCTATTCCGACTGATTTATTGATTTTATTTTAAACTATGATTTTATAGTACAAATTTTATTACTAAAATTAAATATAAAAACAACAAAGATAATTAAACTTGTGAAAAAGAAAACTAATTCGAGATTAAAAATCATATTCACTTTAGGATCACTATTCTTCTTCGGTGTACTTACAAAATCTCACACTCCCGACACATTTCAAACTTTTATCTCTTCACAAGAGCCTGTAATTTATTCCAAACAATGCGGGGATAATTCTCTTAAAGTGCTCTGTGATGCTATAGACTCTGCAAAGAAAAGCATATTTCTTCGTATTTATCGTCTCAGTGCCCCCGAAATTTTTACAAGCCTTGCTAATCAAGCTAATGCTCAACTTAATGTTACTATTCACTACGAAAAAATGGCTAAATCTCAGGAGTTTCCCAAAAATCATAATGTACTACTTGTCGAGCATCCTTCTGTAGGAAGAAGGCTTATGCATAAAAAATCCCTCGCTATAGATGACAAATACGCCTGGTTAGGATCAGCAAACTATACCCATTCCTCTTTTCTTCAAGACAGCAACTTAATTATTGGTTTGAAAAGCAAAGAGTTGTGTCGATATATCAGGAATGAATCTTCAGGAACATGCGTTATTCACGATCAGAATCTACGGTATTTCTCCTTACCTGGAGATCAAGGTCAGGCCCTATCACCAGTATTACAAATTCTAAGAACTGCGCGAAAGACTGTGCGTTTAGCGATGTTTGCCCTAACCTATCCCCCGGTTTTTCATGAATTAAATGAGGCAAAAAAACGTGGGGTAGACGTGAAAATTTTAATTGATAAAGACTATAAGAATTTATCCATAAAGCAAATACAGTCTTTAAAAGATTCTAATTTAACACTACATACGAAAACAACACGCTACCGCCTACACCATAAATTTGCGGTAATAGATCAAAAAATCCTGATAGCTGGATCAGTAAACTGGTCGGAATCTGGATTTTGCATAAATTCCGAAGATATGATTATTCTTGATAACCTTACAGACAAACAGATAAAGAAGCTGAATAAAATCTGGGAAGATTTAGAAAAACAAAGCGTTCTAACCTATCCGTCCGGAGGAGAAGAGGAAAAAGTCATCGATCTATATAAGGAAAAACGAGCGGCCTAACTTTCATCATCCTTATGCCAGAACAATAGGGAGGCCATGTCTAACACTCCCCTATTGCGAGCTATAACCCAAGCTTCTGCGGCATTAGCAATTGCCTGAGCCGCAGATGCTCCTATCTTCACAGTCTTTTTATTTTTGGCAACATTAAAAGACCTTTCTTTTTTAGAAGACTCTTGACTATCGTCCTCCTGATCTTCCTTTTCTTTGTATCCTTTATTTTTCAATCTTCTAAAATCTAAATCCACATGGCGTAGTTGAGACAAAAGCACCCGCGCCTGTTTGCGGTTAAGTATTTTAATACGGTGCTGTCTCTGTTTTTCTCCTTTTTCTTGATCAGCAATAGCCAACAACGCCAAACGCATTGCCTCATTCCTGGCTATTTCATCAGAGATCTTCTGATTTAAAGGTGTCTGGCTGTGAGGATCTTTGCATGTTCCCTGCGGGGGAAAAGCTCCATAAGGATCAAAAGGTATTATGCGCACGTTAATCCCCCTAATCTAATTTTCTAGATTTGCCTTTTTCGTCTTTGACGGAAAAACGTTTGTTGTCTTGCCCCTGGTTCTGTCCAGAGAATCCTCCGCCGCTATTTCCGCTTCCATCATCATGCACAGAAGCTGCCTCGGGCTTTCCTTGTACTCCAAGACGCGATGAGGCTGCAAAAAGTTGCGGACTACGAAAAATCAGAGGTGGGTCTATAGCAACATTACGGTATTGATAAATCAAAGGATCTGGAGGTGCTCCAGGACCTTTCTTATCCTCTACCTCTTGTTTATATTCTGATAAAGAACGAGGTAAAGGTGCCAGCAAAGACACTCCCTGTTGTAGGGAAAACATATAAGCAGAACTTACAGTATCGTATCCAGCAGATCCTGCAGAGGCACCGTATTTAGGAGAGGGATTTTCTTCAGGAACCGGAGAAAATACAGAATCACTATTGGATAAAGAAGAAAAGCTTGTCTCTTTCTCAGAACTTACATCTGGAATACTATCACTAGGAGTGGGATTTGCGGGAAAACGGTAGGGATTCTCATTATGATCCACGGATAAAGAAGAAGTTTTTACCTCTCCGCCAATTTTATCCACAGAAACAAACCTTGTATTTGATTCATTATTAGAGATTCCTATGGGGGCGTGCTCCGGTTTATCATTATAACTGAGCGTAAGAGTTCCAGAAAATTTCGGAGGAGGAAAACTCGTATTTCCTCCAGCCCAAACGGATGCCCCTATAGGGGCATAAACAGAAGCAGAAACTCCTGAAGAGAGCAAACTTTCCATCATTTTTGCCAAAGCAAGTTGCTCTTTTAACAGATCTTCTTGACTCTCCTTTTTCTCAGCCTCTTTAGCAGAATTCTGTAAAATCCCGGATCCCTCTACATCCAAAACTTCGACCTTGCCTGCATTACGTCCCGAATCAATAATTTTTGTATTTTTTGAGGAACTCTCAGTTCTCGTATCCGTACTCAAACCGCGATTATCCAAATCAGACAGATCTACCATGCCCTCATTGCCAACAAGAGATGCCCTGCGCAATAAAGATGAAGTCTCAATATTTGGATCTAAAATAGTACTAACCATCTCCCCGCCCAGGCGATTTATTGTCCAAGCCGCTACTTCGGATTCTGTTTTCACAGCCCTATCCATGTGAAATACACTAAATGAAGCTAGTGCAGATTTTGCCGCAGCATTGACATTCTCCCCTGTTACCTGTAGGGAAGGTAAGGATGTGGATCTTAATGAATCTAGGGAAAGCTTGGAAATATCCGAAGAAGAATCACTAATCCCTGAGGCATCTAGATAAAAACTTTGCATCTCTGGAGAAATACGATTACCCTTCCTGCTGACCATTTCCATATCGCTAGGCAACATGGATCTCCCCTCACCATTAGCTTCTGCTTGGCGAGCAGAAACTCTCGAAGCTCTTGTTCCAAACCCTAAGAGAAATCCTTGAAGACTCGCTCGAACTTTAGAAAATGATCCTTTCAATTTTTCTTTCGGAGATGTAGAAGCCTTTTCCTGAGTTTTTTTATACTTTCCCTCGTTAATCTGCAGCTCTGTCTCATAATTCGCTGCAACCCCAGATTGAGTCATGCTCTCTAGTTTCTTAGAAAAGGTCTCCTTTGTCTCAGAAAAAACCGTTTCTTTGGGACCTGACAACGACTCCGGTTGTTTCCCCATAATCGTTGGGTCCCATTTACTAGGTCCAGAAGGAGAAATATTGCTATTTCCAGAAACTGCCATAATTTATTCTCAGAGTTTTTATAAAAAACACCACTAGTTACATTCTAATTTTAAAATAAAAAATAATTAATTCAAAAAAAAGAACTTAAGAAACAATTAAAACAAAAAAATGGCAAAAAAAACGCAAGGTGGCGGCACCTTGCGAAAAAAACTAGGATAAGGGGAAGGGAAAAAAGCGGGTAGATGCAAGAAAGTGCATCGCTATCGCTCCAGACAGGTATTCGTACCAAACTATACAGCAATATTAAGATTGTGGAGATCTTATATTGCCACAGCTTCTGGAACGCTAAAAATTAGCCCAGGCCATCCCAACCCTTATTACGGGTTTGTCCCGTTCTGCAAGTTTTTTTAGCTCTTAAAGTTCAACCTCATAGCTTTATGGAATATCTTCCAAAATTGTTAATATCAGTAAAAACAAAGCCATCCTGATAGTTAAAAATTAATACATGATTAGAATCATGAATTTGTCTATCTAATAGGGAACGTACTAAATTGTCATACTCTTCAGCGCGATGACGAAGTTGCTTTTGATCCTTAGAAATAAGGAACTTAGATTTATTTTCTTTTAATTTTTTGGGCTTATTCAGAAACTGCTCGGTCTTTTTTTGAATCAACCGAGACAAATCTCTTTTATTTCTTTTCTTCTTTGTCCCACTCATAGAAATAAAACTTTTCTAATTAAACCCTAAAATTAATTTTAGTTAAAAACTTATAATTAAACAAAATATTTAATTCGATTAATAGAAGGTGCAAGCTAACAAATGATTTGAAAAAAATTAAAATAATAAAGAAAACATTAAGAAAGTAAGAGCAAAAAATCTTAAATCTTGCTATGAACCTTAGTGAATTTATCCTAGATCAGCTCATGAACCAATCGGTATCTTTTCAATGCCTTTGTCTCTCTATATTGAGTTTCTTTATCTGTTCTCAATACAGTCCTGACTTACGCCCGATTTTCTTCTCACCTTATTTAGTGGCAAGTTTTTATAGACTATCCAAAGAAAGAGTCTTGGTTCACGCGTTAGTTATTGGCCTATTTTGCGATATTGGATCCTCGTATCTATTTGGGATTCATACATTTTTATACGTTATAACAGCTGCTCTTCTCTATAGAATGCATACGATCTTCCTTAAGGATAAATGGCTATCGATACCCCTCATTAATTCTGTGTTCGCCCTGTTATTCTCTTACTTCTCCTATCCAACACTTGCCTTCTTTAATCATAAAATTAACTGTAGCCTCTATTCTCTTCTATTAGATGCAAAGCACGCCTTCACAATCGATTTCATTTATAGCGGAATAATTTACCTCCTCCCCTGCATACTCACTCAAGGGATCCAAGAGACCAGAGGCTATCTAAGGAGTCGCTCATGTTATTAAAAGGCACCCCCGTTGCCGAGAGGATTTTAGAAAAACTCAAACAAAAAATCTCTCAAAGTCCAACACCTCCAGGTCTAGCAGTAGTACTCATTGGGAATGATCCTGCATCCGAAGTTTATGTCGGAATGAAGGTAAAAAAGGCTATGAATCTAGGAATGGTGTCTAAAGCACATAGACTACCTTCTGATGCAACCCTTACAGACATTCTTAAGCTCATCGAACGATTAAACAACGACCCTACAATTCACGGTATCCTAGTTCAGATCCCTCTGCCAAAGCATTTAGATAGTAATGTAATTATTCAAGCAATCTCTCCAGAGAAAGATGTGGACGGTCTCCATCCCGTAAATATGGGAAAACTTTTATTGGGACAATTAGGTGGATTTTCTCCGTGCACTCCGGCTGCGGTTATTGAGCTACTCAACTACTATGATATTCCGCTTCAAGGACGTCATGTTGCTGTTGTGGGAAGAAGTAATATTGTTGGCAAGCCATTAGCTGCAATGTTGATGCAAAAACACCCCACTACGAATGCAACAGTGACTTTGCTTCATAGTCAATCACAAAATTTCACGGAAATTTTAAAAACAGCTGATATCATCGTGGCTGCCGTTGGGGTGCCCCTATTTATTCAAGAGAATATGATCTCTCCTAATGCTGTCATTGTTGATGTAGGTATATCGCGGGTCGCAACAAATAATGATAAGGGCTACATGCTAGTCGGAGATGTAGACTTTAATAATGTTGTCACCAAGTGTAAAGCAATCACTCCTGTTCCCGGAGGTGTCGGACCTATGACAGTGGCCATGCTAATGAAAAATACATGGGAAAGTTATCAAAAATCCTCCTCATAACTCTCTTATCCTGGATTCTTCAGGGATGTTCTCCTAAGCTTACAACTTTAGAAGGCGAAAGGATGACCATACCCTACCGCATCGTCATAGGAAAACGTCTATCAAACCAGGAGACAGAACAGTTAAAAAAAGAAGTCAATACAGTATTTCATGTCATCGATACTATTTATAATAACTGGAATAGGGAATCAGAATTATCTAAAATCAATCGATCTCCTGCAAATGTAGCGATTCCCCTCTCTAAGGAATTATTAGCATTCCTAAAACAAGTAGATACATTTTACCAATTATCAGGAGGAAGATTCGACCCCACCTTGGGTCCATTAAAAAATCTGTGGCTATTGCATCTTAAACAACATTCTCTCCCCAATGAGCAAACTTGGAAAACCTATTATGAAAACACAGGGTGGGAGCATATCTCAATAGATTTTACTAACCAAACAATTACGAAACAACATGCTGATATACAGCTTGACCTTTGCGGCGCCGTAAAAGGTTTCGCTGTTGACTGTCTATTAGAAACTTGTCAGAGATTTTGCACGAATAGTTATGCTGAGTGGGGAGGTGAAATTAAAACCTCTGGACGCCACCCCACAGGAAGACCCTGGCGTATAGCTTCCTCTGCAACAACAAAAATCATAGAACTCAATAACACTGCAGTTGCTACAAGCGGAAACTACCACCAACAATGGTCTATAGAAGGGAAGATCTATACTCATATCCTAGATCCTCGTACAGGGAAACCCCTAGAACTTCACGATTATCCCATAGTATCCGCAACTGTTATTCACTCCAGTTGCGCTTTTGCAGATGCCATGGCGACAGTACTCATGACATTTTCAACAAAAGCGGAAGCTTTAGCTTGGGCTCAAAAAAATAATATAGAAGCTTTTATCAACGATAACGCTTCATAGCAGATTCGACTTCTCGTTGCTTCTCCCTCGCTATAATCGTTTGTCGCTTATCGTGAGCTTTCTTACCACGACAACAACCAAGACGAATTTTCACATAACCTCGAGACAGAAACATTCCTAAAGGAATAATCGTTATCCCTTTTTGAGAAACTTTACTCTCTAATTTTTGAATTTCGTATCTATGAAGCAAAAGCTTGCGCTTCCTTCGCTCTTCATGATTATAAATATTCCCAAAACGATAGGGAGCAATACTAGCATTCAATAACCAAGCCTCTCCTTTAGAGATAGTCACATAAGCATCACCGAGATTTCCTCCGTGATCACGCAAAGACTTAATTTCGGTTCCGGTAAGTACAACACCAGCATCTACAGTATCCAAAACCTCATAATTACGTAAGGCTTTGCGGTTAGAAACAATTTCCTTACTGGACATAATTTTTACCCTTTCCCCACCTAGAGAGTTGAGCAGGAGTATAACAAAAAAACTGATTTTCTTTCTTGAACTTAGCAAGTGACTATCATAGAAAAATCCTAGCAAATATCTAGAAGACCATAAAATCCCTTTATAGTAATATCCTGCTTTATCCTAAGGAGGCTCCAGCGAAGAGATCCCGAGGATCCCCCTATTCTCTTAGGGGCAAGATTGAATTTAATGGCTTACAGTTGTAGGAAAATATGAAGTTCGTCGTATCCCGAAATGAGTTAGGAAACCTTATAAAAAAAATTCAAAGCGTTGTTCCTCAAAATACTCCTATCCCTGTGCTTACTCATGTACTTATTGAAACATGCAATGACGAGCTCGTTTTTACTGCTACGGATCTTACTGTAAGCACCCGCTGTGTAGCCCAAGCAAAAGTTTATGAATCAGGAGCTATTTCTATTCCTTCTAAAAGATTTTTCCAGCTAGTGAAGGAATTAACAGAGGCGAATCTTGAAATCTCTGCAACCACCGGAGAAATGGCAAAAATTACCTCGGGATCTTCTTGCTTCCGTCTACTAAGTATGGGGAAAGAAGACTTCCCTATGCTTCCTGACATCCAAAATTCTATAAGATTTACTCTCCCCGCAGAACAGCTTAAGGAAATGCTACAGCGTACTTCATTCGCTGTTTCCCGAGAAGAAAGTCGTTATGTTCTTACTGGGGTTTTATTAACGATTGCGGATGGAATGGTTACCGTAGTGGGTACAGACGGGAAACGGTTAGCAAAAACTGATACAGAAATTTCTTTAGATAAAAGCTTTGCTGGTGACTATATCGTTCCTATTAAAGCTGTCGAAGAAATGATTAAGCTCTGTTCTGAAGACTCTGAAGCTACAATCTTCTTAGATCAAGCCAAAATTGCTGTAGAATGCGGCAATACATTGTTAATTACAAAATTACTTTCTGGAGAATTTCCTGACTTCTCTCCTGTAATCTCTACAGAAAGCAGTGTGCAGCTAGATCTTCATAGGGAAGAACTCATTACCCTATTAAAACAGGTAGCTTTATTTACTAACGAGTCTTCTCATTCTGTGAAATTCACCTTTACTCCTGGAGAGCTCACCCTAACAGCTAACTGTACGAAAGTCGGCGAAGGGAAGGTCAGCATGGCAGTAAATTATTCCGGAGAATTACTGGAAATTGCATTTAATCCTTTCTTCTTCCTCGATATCTTAAAGCATAGTAAAGATGAGTTAGTTCGATTAGGCATTTCAGACTCTTATAATCCTGGGATTATTACTGATTCCACACGCAGCCTATTCGTTATTATGCCAATGAGATTGCATGATGATTAATGAATATTCTTTCCCTGCGTCTTAAGAATTTCAGAAATTATAAAGAAGCCAAGATTTCTTTATCTCCAAATATGAATTATATTTTTGGAGAAAATGCTCAGGGGAAAACTAATCTTCTTGAAGCTCTTTATGTTTTGTCTTTAGGCAGGTCATTTCGGACTTCCCATCTAACGGAAGCGATTTCCTTTGGCTCTGCATACTTCTTTTTAGAAATGACCTGTGAAAAAGACGGGTTTTCCCATAAATTATCCATCTATGTAGATAAGCACGGGAAAAAAATCCTCAGCGATCAATCCCCCATAAAAACCCTGTCACAATTAATAGGCATGGTGCCTATAGTTCTATTTTCCTCCAAAGATCGCTTGTTAATTTCTGGATCTCCTTCTGATCGAAGGCTTTTTCTCAATTTGCTTTTATCGCAATGCGATCCCCAATATAAGCATACCCTTTCTTATTATCATCGAGCTTTACTACAAAGAAACTCCCTACTTAAAACTAAACAAATCTCTACATTATCCGTTTGGGATGAGCAACTTGCCACTCTAGGTGCTTATCTAACACTAAGTCGGTTTACTTGTTGCGAACAACTGAATCAGTTAGTTCAAAAATTATGGAATAATTCTTTATCCGAACATATACGTATAAAATTTAAAAGCTCGCTAATTAAACAGGACAAGCTTTCTAAAGAATCTATTATTGAAGAACTTCGCAAACAGCTAACATCTTCTCTTCATCGCGATTTAGAATTAGGAAGCACATCTGTTGGCCCACATCGAGAAGACTTTACTTTAATGATTAATGACCTTCCCGTATCACAATTTTCCAGTGAGGGTCAAAAACATAGTCTGCTTGCAATTCTTAGACTCGCAGAATGTCTCTATATAAAAAACATTCACAACGTATGTCCCTTATTCTGTATGGATGATATTCATTCAGGATTGGACAATCACAGAATCTCTCAATTATTAGATCTAGCTCCTACTCTAGGACAAACTCTAATGACGTCTACACACCTTCCTCATCAAACATTATCCAAAAATAGTCGGATATTTTTAGTTAATCAAGCTCAAGTATCTATTCATTCGCATTCCATTATTAAATAGTCGTGTTTTTATTAATTCATAATTAGTCGGTTAATTATTTTTTAAAATAAGTTAATTAACGCGCTGGTTTTTAATAAAAAACTTATTAAAATAATTATATCGGTGTGCAAATGAATAAATTTTTATTAATTTTACTGTTCTTAATATCTGGGACGTCGCTTTTAGCAGATACCTCTATAATTCAAACACTTCCTTCAGGAATTGGTGGAATTAAAGAAACATCTCAACAAAAAGAGTCCGTAATCTGTGTTCACGCATTTTTAAGATCTTACAGATCATTAAAACCTATTGGTAATGTCTTAGAAAAAGAAAATTACGACGTATTTATTTGGAACTACGAAACCCGAAAGTTTACATTAGAAAGACACGCAGATCATCTTGTTAAGCTTATTAAAAAAATTGCGGAATTAAAACCTGGAGTCCCTATTAACTTTGTAACGCACTCTGTTGGAGGAGTTATAGTCCGTGTTGCCCTGGCTAAGCCAGACTGCCCTCAAGAAGCAAAATGTGGGAAAGCTATACTCATGGCCCCCCCAAATGCAGGATCTACATTAGCAAGACGTTATAGATCCTTAGCCATCGTGCAGTTTATTTTTGGAGGAAAGCTAGGTAGACAGTTACTTACCTACGGACCTCAAAAAATGCTAAGTGTTGCCAAACTTCCTTCAACAGTAGATGTTCTTATACTTAGCGGGAACAAACGTAGCAGGTTTCTTCCTTTCCGTTTAGAGTGTGAAAATGATGGGAAAGTATGCACCGTAGAGACCTGTTTAGATACTCCGCACAAAGGATATGTGATTAACACCAATCACACTTATATCATCAATAATAAGAAATCTATTTTCCTCATGAGAGAGTTTCTAAAACACGGAAGTAAAACCGAAGCTATAGAACAGGTCCCTGAGGAAATAGAACAAAAAGTAAAGGAAAACAAACAAAAGAGCTCTAGGTTAAATACAAGCAAAAACAAGGATATTTACGTTATCCATTGTTTTGGCTCTCATCCTTATAACCTCTATGGTTTTCCAAAAACTTGGTAACCTAGCTCGCAGCAAAAAAACGAATCAAATCTTGAAACGTTAGAAAAATAAAAAAGGCTATCAATAATAGAGAAAACGGAATTAACAGCTTCTCAATAAGGTTCATATTTAAACGCCGTCTTGAAATCATCTCCCAGAAGCAAAGGACAATGTAGCCTCCATCCAATACTGGAATGGGAAGAAGGTTTAAAACAGCTAAATTGATACTTACTAGCCCAACCCAAAATAGAGCTTCTGAAACCCCTAGCGACCATCCTTTATGTAGCATTTGAACAATACCCACGGGTCCTGATAACCATTGAGGACTCAGTCTGCCCACAACTAACGCTTTCATGGTGCGTAGACTATCTTTAGAAATATTAGCAATTAAGACATCGGGTCTAGGATTATATTTTATAGTCATATCCTTCAAAGGAATTCCAAGGGATAATCTTTGCTTTTCTATTTCTATTCTATCTAAATAATAGCGCCTCTGATCTTGATTCTTAAATTTTTTCGCTATTTCACGACGTTTATTTAAAAGATCATCAGAATAAATGCTAATCCAAGGCTTAGGCTGTACTGGGGGCAGCAAACGATATTGTCCCGACTCGCGCACTTCTTGAGCACTGCCTATTGAATTAATAATTGCTAATAGATCCTTAGCCTCATAAGAGCGAATAAATCGGTCATCAGCAATCGAAGAATCTACTTTCTCTAATTGCTCGGGAGCCATTTTCTGAACAATTATAGATACCTTATGGCTTTGGACTAAACGTAAAATATCTGTACTACCACTCACAGGAGTGCCGTCTATAGCCAATATACGATCCCCTAATTCTAACTTTTCTTCCATAGAAGGAAATGGAGATTCAGGATCTATAGGCTGTAGCTCTCCTTCTACATAACCATAGCTGTTAATCACATAAGGTAAGATATATAAAGAAGACCACTTACCTTTAATCCCAGCTTCATACTGATTATCAATAAGTTCATTCCTTACGTAAGGAGATAGATACAGCGTGCTTGCTAATATTCTAGGAATACGTAATGACACTTCCTTATCGTTACGAGAAATCTTAACAAAGGCATAGGCTTCATTAAGCATCTGCGATACTTGCATCGGAGAAAATAGCAGCTTCCCGTCCATCCATACTAATCGATCCCCAGGAAGGATATTAGCTGAATACATAGGAGATTCTTTTAAAATGGGCTCCTGAGAGCGGTATAACAAATAGCTAGCCCCTGCAAGAGGAACTCCGTTTGTATTCACGTCAAATTCCGTATCAAAAGAAAACTCGCTAGGAGTAGTTGAAAGGTATGCAGGACGCTCTACTTTAAGGGATAGATGTTTGTCTAATACAGCAGAGGTAATTGCATCTTTATCCGAGTAATAAGGCTTACCGTTACAAGTAAGAATCTCATCCCCGAGTTTTAGCCCCTTCTCTTTTAAAATAGGATTGACCCAACCAACAATACGAGAATACTCAGAATAAGCCTTACTTCTACCGCCTGAAATATACAAAGCACCAAAAGCAACAAAAGCTAATAAAATATTAGCTATAGGACCTGCGGCAAGAACTATGATTCTTTTCCAAGGAGATTTACTGAAAAACCCTTGGGGAACATCATAAATAGAACCTTGTTCTGTTCCCTTTTCTCTTTTGTCCATACCTTTAATGCGAACATAGCCCCCAAAAGGGAAAATACCTATACGATATTCGATGTTTCCAATTTTCTTTTTATATAAAGCCGGACCAAAACCAATACTAAAACTATCAACAGCCATACCTACAGACTTGGCTGCCAGTAAATGACCCAATTCATGGACCAATACCAAAACCCCCAAAGCAAGGGCTGCAAGAATAAAATATACTATTGTCATATACGTACCGGGTTATATCTCCTGAGCAAGGGCTCGAGCTTCTTCATCAACAGCAAGGACATCTTCTAACGAGGTGCATGCAAAAACTCTATAATTTTCCATAAGCCTTGTTAACTTATCTAAAATATCGCACCAAGCAATTTCCTCTGCTAAAAATCTTTGAACCAAGACCTCATTAGCAGCATTAAAAAATGGTCCCGAGGATCCTTTATTTTTTAACACTTGTCGTGCCAAACCAATACTCGGGAAACGCTCTTCGTCTATAGGGAAAAATTCTAACGTTTGTTTTATAGAAAAATTTATCCCCTTATGAGGCGCTGGATAACGTTTGGGGGTGGTTAATACGTGCTGTATGGGGAAGAGCATATTAGGCGGATTCATTACAGAAAGCACCGTCCCATCCAGAAACTCTACCATACCATGAATTAAACTTTGAGGGTGAATTACAGCGTCTATCTCCGCGTTCTCCAATCCAAACAACCAGTAAGCTTCTATTATTTCTAAACCTTTATTTACTAATGTCGAAGAATCCACGGTAATTTTGGCTCCCATATGCCATATAGGATGTTTCAATACATCTTGAACAGTTACATGAGCCAATTCTTCTTTAGTTTTATGTAATAAAGGGCCTCCAGAGGCAGTTAACAATAACTTCTTTACTTCTAAAGCATTCCTCCCCTCTAAACATTGGTACAAGGCATTGTGTTCGCTATCTACAGGGAAAATCTCTGTTTGATATTGTTTAGCAAACTCCTTGATGATTTCTCCGGCAGAAACTAAAACTTCTTTATTTGCTAATGCTAGGACTTTTCCAGATTTCATAGCCTCTATGATTGCCGGTAAAGCAACAACGCCCGAAGATGCAGCTACAACCATATCAATTTCCTCAGCTGTAGCAGCAGCCATCAATCCTTCTTCACGAAGAAATGCCTGAATTTCAGGGAACTCCTTACGAATTTCAAAATAAAGCTGTTCATCATAAACAGAAACAATAGAAGGAGAAAACTCTCGAATTTGTTCAATAAACAAATCTTTATTATTACCGTATGAAGCAAGAGCGACCACATTGAATAGGTGAGGGAGAGACCGAACAATTTTCAAGGTCTGTTGCCCTATGCTTCCAGTGGATCCAAAAATAGATAAATGTTTCAAATAACAACCTTAACAAGTTGAAAAAATCATAACTCCTAGGTTAAAGAGTTGTCAATTCTGTATTCTGGCTATTTTTAGAATAAAGTCTTTTATAAGCCAATTTCTTACCATAATGAAATAAAGAAACTACGACATAAAAAGCCATTAATACAAAAACTGAAATCCCAGAAGTTGATAATCCCACATCGTAGGATGTTAAAATAGCCCTAGAACAGGCTGGAGCAATTAGCGCGGCAAGGGCTCCAAAAATCAAAGACCAAAAAAGCATTCCACGCACAGAAACAACAAAAATCTTAGCAATAAGCCCCGGAATGAGTAAGAAAGCTAAAGCCATTAGCACTCCGACAGCTCTAAATGCTCCTACTAAGCTTGCAGACAACTGTAAAATAATCAAATAATCAATGATTTTTACAGGAATTCCTACCGCAGCAGAGAATACCGAATCAAAGGAAACACAAACAAAACTACGAAACCCAATTAAAGACACAGCTAGATTAATTAAAAGGATTGCATACACCGCAAAAATATCCCCACAAGATAATGAATCAGCATTACCCATGATAAGTTCGGTTCCTATATGAGCATTACGTGTTAGAAATACTAAAAGAAGTAAACTCATAGAAAATAATAAGGAGAATACTAAAGCTGTACTAGCCTCCTCAGGGACACGAAAGACATTTCTTATGGCGTGAATAAGAAAACCAGTAAGTAAAGCTGTAGAAATAGAAGCTAAGGTAAGAGAACCTAAAGACAGTGTGGTTAATTGATGAGTGAATAGGCAAATGCTCACTAATCCAAATAATACCGTATGAGAAACAGCATTGGCATACATTGCCATTTTCTTTAAAACTAAGAAACTCCCTACAAATGCTCCAGATAAAGCTATACCCAAGAACACAATAACTTGAATGTCGTCAACAAACAAATGACTGCGAAACAGATCTCCTGAGAAGAATCTTGAGAAAAACACAATAAAAAATTGAATAAAGGACACCCCGTGATATGGGGAAAAAGCTCCTATCATAGCTCCTCTTTCTTATTTTCTGTTTCCGGGATTAGTTTATCATGTGGATCGTAATCAGGATTATCTAACATCTCAGTAATAGCATGATCTAATTCATCAGTAAGAACATGCTCCATCTCCTCTGCAAAACTATGCACATCTTCTTCCTTAAACTCTAAAGAACGCACGAGATAACATTCCCAAAGTCTATGAGCTCGAACTAATTTTTTGGCTTTAGTTTTTCCTTTCTCACTAAGACTCCAGAGATAATTTCTATGCTTTAAAAAACCCTGACGCTCAAGAAGCCAAAGTCTAAATCTTGGGAAAGGCTTGGGGCCAAAATACTCTTGATATTTACGCGAACAAACAAAATCTCGTGCTCCAACTTCAAACAATTGATCTTCTAATAAATACCAAAATACCTTCAGCAAATGTTCCTGATTCTTGGAGAAGGAAAAACGTTTCCTACGTATAGATCGTATCACCCATCCCGATTTGGGAGAAAACATTAAGCAAAGAAAAGACAAACATCCTGAGATAACAACAACTAGAGGCCCTGTAGGTAAAGTAATTGCACCTACATGTCCAGAAACACGACAACTGAAAGCTACAGAAACATAACTTCCAAGAGCACCGCATATCCCCCCAAACAAACAAGAAAGAAGAAAAATGATATGTAATCTATCGGACAATTGACGCGCTGCCAAAGACGGAGCAACGAACATAGAAGATATTAATACAATACCCACAGAACGCACACCGCTTACAATAACAAGAGAAATAAATATAAGAATAATACTTCCAGAAACGCGCGTGCTTAACCCACAAGTAGAAGCATAGTCTTTATCAAAGATTGTCACAACAATTTGACGATACCACCACCATAAAGTCGCTAAAGAGATAAGAAAAACAAATGCTGCGAGTTTAGCTTCTGTATAACCCAGTGTAGCAGCCTGGCCGTATAAATAAGCATTAATGCGATTGTATAATAAAGGACAACAATCCTTCACATAGCTAGCTAAAATAACACCTAGACCAAAAAAAACAACAAGAACAAAACATTGAGAGGCGTCTTTATGGACTCTCAAAATTTTTTCTAAAAAAACTATGATTCCATAGCCTAAAATAGCTGCAAGACAACCAAAAACAATAACTAAAATAATCGAGTCTGTGAAGAAAGAAACTTTATAGCTCAATAAAGCTCCCAAAAGCAGTCCTGGATACGAAGCATGCGAAAGGCTTTCACTTAAAAGAGGCTGTTTGCCCACAAGAAGCAAAGTTCCCCATAAAGCTGTTGTCATGCAAATTAAAGTAACCGCCAGGAAACTTGATAAAAAAATAGAATCAATAAAAACGCAATTGAGCATCTAATACGCTCCTTGTTGCTTTCCTCTAGATAATTTAAGAGTGCGATCTAATAGTTCTAACTCACAACCATAAGCTTGAAAAATATTTTTGCTGGTTAAACACTCATCAACAGGACCGGAACAAATAAGATGTTTATTTAATAAGATAATATGATCAAATAATTGTCGCACATGACTGAGATCATGATGCACCACAACAATAGTGCGCCCTTGTTCCTGCAGTTCTTTTAATACATCCACTACAGTCTGATATGAAGCCATGTCTATGGCTGCAAACAATTCATCCATAAGATAGAGGTCTGCCTTTTGCATAAGAGCCCGAGCTAGAAATGCTCTCTGCTGCTGTCCACCGGAAAGCTTCCCTATTTGTCTATTTGCAAAAGCAGTTAAACCTACCCTGTCTAAAATATTATATGCTTCTTTACGATCGTCAGACGTAATTCTACCCCACATCCCCTTATACCCATAGCATCCCATGAGTACAAGATCTAGAACTGTCATGGGAAAATCCCAATCCACACTAGCCCTTTGAGGCATATAAGCAACACGTTGATGCACTTTTTTAAACTTATTGCCGAAAAACAAAGAGAAACCAGAAGAGGGTCGTATTAATCCTAATGAGGTTTTTAAAAGAGTGCTCTTACCCGCACCATTCGGTCCCAAAACCGCAGTTAACGATCCTTTTCTTAAAGAGAAGGACACATGACATAAAACATCTGAGTGATCGTAGTTCACGCATAAATCGTGCACAGACCAAGCAATTTCATTTTGTCTATTCAAGAGTTCCTCCTAGTTCCTCTGTAATTATACTAACGTTGTGTTTAAACGTATTAAAGTAATCATGTTTAACGTTATCACTATACAAAGGACGGTTCGCTAATCGAATACTGTGCCCCTGCTTTAAACACGAAGCAATTTTTTTCAAAGCATCTTGATTTAAAGTATCTTCAGGAAACATGACAGAAACATTATGCTCATGGATATAGTCTACAACAAGCATGATATCGCGAATGCTAATTTGAGCCTCAGGAGCTATGCCTTCAGGAGAAATACATCGTCTACTCCAAGTATTTGCCTTCACCTCTTCTGGTGTCGCTAAATAACGTCTTGTAAAATAACTAAAAGCATTATGACCGGAAACCAAATACCTAGATTCTTCGGGTATTGTATTTATACACCTTTTAGCCCAACTATCTAACATGAGCATTTCTTCTACTAGTTCTTTGGAATTAGCAGAAAACTCTTTCTCATACTCTGGGAACTCACTAATTAAAGCTGAGGTTATCTCTTTCACCCCCTCGGCCCAGATGCTCATGTCTGTCCAAATGTGTGGGTCACAACAACCATCTTCCTCCAAAGGAGAAAATACTCCATGCTTTATTAATCGCTCCCCTATATTTATAGTCTTCGGGTTTCCTTCCAAATGCTTGCGCAAGCTTGCGGTATGCTCCAAACCAAGACCATTGCAAAAAATAAGTTTACTCATAGCCATTTTATCCTCATCCCCTTTGACCATCTCATATGCATGAGGATCTATAGATCCTTCGATGAGAACTAATGGAAAAATCCTATCTCCCACAATTCTAACTACACAATCATGTATCATTCGATTCATAGATAATACATAAACCCTATCATCGCTATTGTGCATCTTAGAAGAAGAGCATCCAGAAACAATAAAAATTAAAGCCAAGCAAATTGAAAGTTTTACTCTTTTGAACAGATGTGCCAACAACATATGCCTCCGTTGGAGAGATTAGTTTTGAGAAATTAATAAAAGTCGGAACAACGAAAGGCATAAGGTATATAAAAGAGAGAAAAAAATCTCGTTATTTATTTAGAAAACCTTGTGGAAGGATAATAAACATCGAACAAAGAAAAGAAATCGGAAAAAGGAGTCTTTACTTCTTGTCATGTTTTTATAAAAAAAACAAAAACAAGTTTCATGACAATGAAATGGCTTTTAATTATAAAGAAACAAATGTTACAGAAAAAGTCTTCTTGTCCTTATGATTGTTTCTTTTAAAGTTATTTATGAAACAAAACGATCTTTTCCTGGAAAATAACATTGCGAAAAAAAGCAAAATCCAACATAAATTACGTCTCTAAATAAACAGAACTTTAATTTTATTTTTCTAAACGTTAAATCGAAAGTATGCCAAATTCTTTCTTATAAAATTTGTAAAGTAAACATCGATTAATTTTTACGAAGATTTAGCAAGTTATAAAGGTGGTTTCATGGCCGTAGAGCAGTCGAATATAAATGAAGAAATAGAAAAACTGATCTTAAAAGCTATTAGAAAAGTCTGCGGGAATAAAGAAAACGATTTATGTCGCTATCTTCCAGGACCGAGTGGTGGCTATATGCACCATTTTACATTAAAAAAGATGAAAAGCGCTGCTCCCGAACAATTTCTAAAAATGTTAAAGACATTTATCTTGGAATCTGATTCACCACGAGCCATTAATCCAAAACCTCGAGCACCTAGAGGGTCTAAAAAACGAAGGGACTTTATTAACTTCACGAAAACTGATATAGAACGCGTTCTAGAATTAGCCAGACAAGTGGGAGATAAAGATCTTTTGGCACGTTTTAGCCCTAAAAAGCCCCTTCCCTCTTTAAAAAGAGAGCTTATTCGATCTATCCGCAACGGCATAGTTAGCGTTGAGCTGTGGAATGCCTATGTAGAGGCTGTAAAAACTAATTCTTCAAATATAGATTCTCCTCAATCTTTCGTTTAAAAAAAAAGCTTTATGATCGGCTAAGTAAAACAAATATTTTAGCCGATTTACCTCAATCTCTCGAGAACGTAGCAGAGACTCTGAGCCTCTCCCCTCCTTTTTTCTTGTCAACAGAGAAAAAAGTTGGTATGCTAGAAAGCTAAAAAAACTCAATTTTAATCATTTTAAATACCAAATTATTAATAACTTATAAACTAAGCTATTTCAGAGGGCAAATATGACACAAACAGCGGAAAAACCTTTTGGAAAATTGCGCTCCTTTCTTTGGCCAATACACATGCATGAGCTAAAAAAAGTGCTGCCGATGTTCCTAATGTTCTTCTGTATTTCGTTCAACTATACCGTGTTGCGAGATACAAAAGACACTCTAATTGTAACGGCTCCCGGCTCTGGTGCAGAAGCTATACCCTTCATCAAATTATGGCTCGTCGTTCCTTGCGCTGTTGTCTTCATGCTTATCTATGCCAAGCTGAGCAACATTTTAAATAAGCAATCCCTCTTCTATGCAATTACTATCCCATTTCTCGTATTCTTTGCTTTATTCCCAACAGTAATCTATCCATTCCGACACGTATTACACCCAACGGATTTTGCGGATAGATTACAATCTATCCTTCCCCAAGGATTAATGGGTTGTGTGGCTATGCTTAGAAACTGGACATTTGCCATGTTCTACGTTCTTTCTGAGCTATGGGGAAGCGTGATGCTTTCTTTAATGTTTTGGGGTTTTGCTAATGAAATTACCAAAATTAGCGAAGCTAAACGTTTCTATGCCTTATTCGGCGTTGGAGCTAATGTTGCTTTATTAGCTTCTGGTCGTTCTATTATTTGGGCGTCTAAGCTACGTGCTAGCGCTTCAGGAAATACGGATCCTTGGGGTCTTTCTCTATATCTCTTAATGAGCATGACTATTGTTGCCGGCTGCGTTATTATTCTATGCTACTGGTGGATGAATAAATATGTTCTTACTGATGCTAGATTCTATGATCCTAGAGAACTACAAAAATCCAAGAAATCCAAACCTAAAATGAGCATGAAGGAAAGTTTTGTTTATCTTGCAAAATCTCCTTACATGTTACTACTAGCTCTCCTTGTTATTAGCTACGGGGTTTGCATTAACCTTGTAGAAGTTACTTGGAAAAGTCAGTTAAAAATGCAATACCCAAATGCTAATGACTATAGCCAGTTTATGGGTAACTTCTCATTCTGGACTGGAGTTGTTTCTGTTTTCGTCATGCTGTTCATCGGCGGTAACGTTATCCGTAAATTCGGCTGGTTAACAGGAGCTCTTGTTACTCCGGTTATGGTGTTGTTAACAGGAACGCTTTTCTTCACTTTAGTTATCTTTAGAGATCAAGCTTCTGGAATCGTAGCAATGTTTGGAACCACACCATTAATGCTTGCTGTTGTTGTTGGTGCAATCCAAAACATTTTATCTAAATCCACAAAGTACGCTCTCTTTGATGCAACCAAAGAAATGGCCTATATTCCATTGGATCAAGAACAAAAAGTTAAAGGAAAGGCTGCTATTGACGTTGTTGCCGCTCGCTTCGGAAAATCTGGAGGTTCTTTAATTCAACAAGGTCTTTTAGTAGTTTGTGGAAGTATTGGAGCAATGACTCCTTATCTAGCAGTAATACTCTTTGGTATTATTTCTATATGGTTAGTCTCTGCGAAAAAACTTAATAAACTATTCTTAATTCAATCTGCAATCAAAGAACAAGAACTTTCAGGAGAAGCTATTGCTTCTGAGCCTGTAAGCTCCTCCTCAATTCAGGGAACACCTGCTGTTGAGAACGCTTCTTCGTAACATTGAATTAGGGATCTTATAGTAGAAATCCTCACTTGGAAACAGGTGAGGATTTTTTTTTGCCTTTAAAAATTCAATGCTACACGCCACATCCAGGAGAATTCATTTCCTTATTTAAGTAGGTATCAACATTCATTAGTTTCTTATGAAATTTTGTTTGATGATTAAAGTAGAAACAAATAGTCCTACAAGCATTAGTAAATCTTTGATTCATCAACTTTTTATACTGAGTCACATTCTTAAGTTCAGAATAGGTTGATAAAGCTATGCTGGGTTCGTAATTAAGGCTAGATTCGTTAATAAAATCTCCTAGAAAACGTCTCGCTAGTTTCTTCATACCTCCTCCCCCCAAGAAAGATTCATCTATCCAGGATAAAAATAGCCAAGAAGAAATTGAGACTGATCGAATAAGTTGTAATTGATCCCAAGAAAATCCATGCAAACATATACGCAAAAGAAGGTTCCTTAACTCCTCTTCTGTAAACTCTACACGTAGGTTTCCAGAAATAACTTGCTCCTTATCTTTAGTATACCTGCTATAGTCTCCCTGAGAGCTAATGATCAATCTATCAACTATGACAGAGACATCCTGGTGATCCCAAGTATTATTCCTGGCGTGAGTCATCAAGCAGGAATAATCTTTTTCATTTAATTCCTGAACTACTCCATACATATGAAGATTGAAAATCGTTGATGATTTCTTCCCATCTAAGGACTGATATATGAAACCTATGTCAGAAAACCAGTAGTCTCCTAAATATCTCCTATCCTGTTTCTCGTTTTTCTCGTAACTTTTACTTAAAACATCATTGCTGCCTAGCTCTATAAAATGTTTCATCCAATATAGAGGACTGTTGTCTATTAATAATTTATCTAAATCAGGGAGCTCCTGAAGGTTGGTCTCTATATCAAAGTTATCAATACCAAAAGCCTCTAGATTATTCCTTAGTTGTGGAGATAACTTGTGTAAATTTTTCTTGATCAATGAGTTTTGGCTCTTTCCGAAATTATCCATAAAACACACCAACTCTCTTAGCTTTATAATACTTAGGTCCTGATTACTTACAAGATCATAAAAAACTCTGGGGAAGTTTGCTTTTATAACTCGGCGAAAACCCAAAGGAATTCGAAGATTTTTTGGTTGCGAATACTTAATTATAATTTGAGCGGTAACAAAAGATAGAATACACCACCCTAAGCTAGCAAGAATTAGTGAGACAGTTAAATTTATAGATGATGGTAAAACTGATAAACAAATAAGACCTGAAATAATAAATAAAATACTCACAACAATTAATACGATTAATTGGTATGTTTTCGGTCTCTTTGAGTGCATGTATCGACAAACTGCTTCTTGCTTCGGAAGAGCTTGAGAAGAAAAAAGATCTGAAGCTTTCATAATTTATACTAAATAAAATAAGAACCTAAATATTAAATTTTAACTATAGAGTTTCTATATTCGCTAAAATAAATGTATAAAATATGCAAATTGCAAACACAAGAATTATTCTAATTTTATTTTCTCAAATAAATTAAACTCATCTTCTTATATTCTAGTAGTATTGACAACTAACTATTCTCAGTCTAACATGGCTCTCTGTGAAATTGACAAAACATCTGCCGTATTTTGAAAGAGTATAAATTAGAAAATATTCGAAACTTTTCTATAATTGCGCATATTGATCACGGAAAATCCACAATTGCTGATCGCCTACTTGAAAGTACGAGTACCGTTGAGCAAAGAGAGATGCGTGAGCAGCTTCTTGATTCTATGGACCTTGAAAGGGAGCGTGGTATCACCATCAAAGCACATCCCGTGACTATGTATTATAACTACAACGGTGAAGTCTATCAGCTTAACCTCATAGATACGCCGGGCCACGTGGATTTTTCTTATGAAGTATCGCGATCTTTAGCAGCTTGTGAGGGAGCTCTTCTTATTGTTGACGCAGCTCAAGGTGTGCAAGCTCAGAGTCTAGCTAATGTGTATCTAGCCTTAGAACGAGATCTAGAAATCATCCCCATTTTAAATAAGATTGATCTACCTGCTGCCAACCCTGAAAAAATCCGAAAACAAATAGAAGATTACATAGGTCTGGATACAACTCATGCAATTGCTTGCTCAGCAAAAACTGGTGAGGGAATTTCAGAAATTCTTGAGGCAATCATTAACCTGATTCCTCCGCCAACTCCCCCTCAAGAAACTGAATTAAAAGCTTTAATTTTTGATTCCCATTATGATCCTTATGTAGGAATTATGGTGTATGTTCGTGTGATCAGCGGAGAAATTAAAAAGGGTGATCGCATTACTTTTATGGCAACAAAAGGATCCGCTTTTGAAGTATTGGGTGTTGGAGCTTTTCTTCCTGAAGCCACTTTAATTGAAGGGTCTTTACGAGCCGGTCAGGTGGGTTACTTCATAGCCAATCTTAAAAAAGTTAAAGATGTAAAAATTGGTGATACTGTAACTACTGTAAAACATCCGGCTAAAGTACCTTTAGATGGGTTTAAGGAAATTAATCCTGTAGTTTTCGCTGGTATCTACCCTATCGACTCCTCAGATTTTGATACTTTAAAAGATGCTTTAAGTCGTTTGCAACTAAACGACTCAGCTCTAACAATCGAGCAAGAAAGCAGCCATTCTTTAGGCTTTGGCTTCCGTTGTGGCTTTTTAGGATTGCTACATTTAGAGATTGTCTTTGAAAGAATCATCAGAGAATTTGATCTTGATATTATTGCCACAGCGCCCAGTGTGATTTATAAAGTCGTCTTAAAAAATGGAAAAACACTGCTCATAGACAATCCAACGGCCTATCCTGATCCTTCGATTATCGAGCATATGGAAGAACCTTGGGTACATGTAAATATCATCACTCCTCAGGAGTACTTAAGCAGTATTATGAACCTATGCTTGGATAAGCGTGGTGTATGCTTAAAAACCGAGATGCTCGATCAACATAGGCTAGTTCTTTCTTATGATCTTCCTTTAAACGAAATTGTTTCTGATTTTAATGACAAGTTAAAATCAGTAACCAAGGGTTACGGATCTTTTGATTATCGTTTAGGAGATTATCGCAAGGGAGCTATCATAAAGCTTGAAATTCTAATCAATGACGAGCCAGTCGATGCTTTTTCTTGTCTCGTACATAGGGATAAGGCAGAGGCTCGCGGAAGAAGTATCTGCGAAAAGTTAGTTGATGTCATTCCTCAACAACTATTTAAAATTCCCATCCAAGCTGCTATTAATAAAAAAGTGATTGCTCGGGAAACAATTCGCGCTCTTTCAAAGAATGTCACAGCAAAGTGTTATGGTGGGGACATCACTAGAAAACGCAAGCTTTGGGAAAAACAAAAAAAGGGTAAAAAGCGTATGAAAGAATTTGGGAAAGTCTCTATCCCAAATACAGCTTTTATTGAAGTTCTAAAAATAGATTAACCCTACTCCAATAAATTAGAGCGCTTTTCTATAAAGGGAGCCCGGTTCCCTAGCAAATCTCTACTTCTTTTTATTACTCCAACAATCAAGACCCTTGAGGGAAGGCCGGGGAGAAAAAAAGGATATCGAAATACCCCCAAAGAAATACCTACCATGTCTATGTCAAATCGTCGCGCTTTATAAAAATCATTCTACTAGCGTTGTAGTTTTAGTCCCTATCCAATCCGTATGGTAGAACTCCCCTCGAGGTCTATCCTTACGTTCATAAGTATGCGCTCCAAAATAATCTCTCAGTCCTTGTGCCAGAGCTATTGAGGAGTCTTTGGTTCGATAACCATCATAGAATGTCAAGGCAGCTGCTAAACAAGGAACAGGGTATCCCGAACCAACTGCGTACGCGACTGTTCTGCGCCATCCCGATTCAGAATTTTGCAACGCGGATTTGAAATAGGTCTGTAAAATTAGCGAAGGAGATTCTGGTTCTTTTTCAAATCCTTTATGAATAGCATCCAAAAAGACACTTTGGATTATACATCCCCCTCTCCATAATAAAGCGAGTTCTCCAAAATTAAGATCCCATTGATGCTCTTCAGAAGCCTGTTTTAATAGCATAAATCCTTGAGCATAACTAACAATCTTCGAAGCGTATAATGCCCGGAATACATCTTCAATAAAAAGATGAGGATCTCTAGGTTTTTCAAAAACTATAGGAATTCCGGGAAGTTCTCGAGCTGCTTGCTCACGAATAGTTTTCCATGAGGAAAGAAATCTAGCCAATACGGATTCAATGATTAGGGAAAGAGGAACACCAGAATCAATAGCATCCAAGGCTGTCCAGCGACCTGTTCCTTTTTGTCCCGCAACATCTAAAATTGTGTCAATCACGGGGAAACCATCAGAATCTTTTAGAGAAAGAACTTCTACAGCAATTCTCATTAGGTAACTTTCTAACTCACGAGAATTCCACTCAGAAAAAATCGATGATACAGCCTCGGGAGATATATCTAGGCGCGTTCTTAACAATCCATAAGCTTCGCAGATTAGCTGTATGTCTCCGTACTCAATGCCATTATGTACGGTTTTCACATAATGACCCGCGCCCCCTGGACCAACCCAACTACAACAAGGATTCCCATTAACCTTTGCGGCGATTCCTTGAAAGATGGAAGCTATGTGTGGCCAAGCATCGCTATTACCTCCAGGCATAATAGAAGGTCCATATCGAGCCCCCTCTTCACCTCCAGAAATTCCCATACCTATGAACAGTATACCCTTGCCCTTAAGGTCTTGGCACCGTCTCTCAGAATCCCTATAATAACTGTTTCCTCCGTCAATAATAATATCACCAGCTTCAAGATAAGGTAATAATGACTCGATACTCTGATCTACAGGAGCCCCTGCCTTGATCATAAGCATAACTTTTCTGGGACGTTTTAAGGAGCGAACAAAAGCTTCTAAATTTTCGTGTCCCTGAAGACTTATGTTGTGAGAATGATCCTGAAGAAATTCTCGAGTTTTCTCGGGGCTCCGATTGTAGACAGAAACAGAAAAACCATGATCTATCATATTTAATACAAGGTTCTTCCCCATCACAGCTAAACCAATTAGTCCGATATCTGCTTGCTCTGCCACCGATCCTCCTCAACACTTAAATTAGACGCAAAACTAACTTTTTCTTTTTTCCTTGTGCTAGTAAAACATATTGATCGAAACAAATCTGAGCTTCTTCAAAAACACTCTGCTCATCAGCTACGGGATCACTATTTACATAAAGCCCCTTTTGCTTGACCAATCTTCTAGCTTCTCCTTTAGAACCACAAACTCCAACATCAACAAAGAGATCTACCCATCGCTTACCGATAGTTTGAGATCTTTCTAAAGATACTCCCTGTCCCATAGAAATAAGGTCTTGGAAATCTTTCTCAGAAATAAAAGATACTCTTCCGGGATGCATACTTTGAGTAACAGCCAGAGCTTCTTGCAGCCCCCCTTCTCCATGTATAGAGGCTACTATAGTCTCGGCAACAAACCTTTTCACAGCTATCGGATCCAAGAGAAACTTCTGATCTAAATCAAAGATTTCCTCATTACTCAATAAAGTTAGCATGCGCGCTATTTTAGGAGTCTCTTGATCTGGCAATCTTAAAAAGTACTGATACAACTCATAAGGAGAGGTTAGATTAGGATCTAACCAAATAGTTCCCGTCTCCGTTTTGCCAATCTTTTTCCCCTGGCTATTTGTCAATAACGGATAGGTCAAACCATAGGCCTGTCCTAATCCCCGACGACGAATGTAATCAATTCCTGAGGTAATATTCCCCCACTGATCACTTCCTCCACATTGCAGACTTACCCCATGCTTTTCAAATAGGTGGGCAAAATCATATGACTGAAGGAGGATGTAGCTAAATTCCGTATAACTGATTCCTTCTTCGGATTGAATACGCTGTTTAATCGTATCCTTACTTAGCATGGTTCCCAGTCGAAAATGCTTTCCTACATCTCGAAGAAAATCAATCACCGTTGTGTCTTTAAACCAATCTAAGTTATTAACTATTTGCACTTCGGGCAAGTAATGAGAAAGACATTCTGAGAGCTTCTGGCTATTATAAGCTACCTGATTCCTTTCAAGTAAACTACGCTCCACGCTTTTCCCCGAAGGATCTCCTATCATTCCTGTGGCAGAGCCTACTAGGGCCATGGGAGTCACGCCAAATGTGGCCATCCTACGCAAAAAACATATACCTAGCCAGTGTCCGATATGGAGAGAGGGTGCTGTAGGATCAAAACCAATGTAAGCAGAAACAGGAGAGATCACATTGTCCAGTCCCGAGGAAAAATCCTCCAGGATTCCCCTATCTTTCAAATATTTTATGAAATCCCGCATTGCAATAACAAAAAATCTTAATAATTGAAGTACTATCTTAACCACCAGTCTTCTTATATGCAAGATTCCCTTCTCAGCTTTGGAGACCGGCACTGAAAACAATAGAAGTTAATTCAATTTTGATTTAAAATAGATCAATTTTTTACTTAAAGGTTCCCAATTATGGTGGCTCCAACTTCAGAAAACACTCTAAATATTACCCCAGAACAAAGAGGCGTATGCAAGTTTACTCCCTCTACCAAGTTAATTCGCATTACTTCTGTGGTTCTCATAATACTTGCGGTTTTAGCTGTAGTCGGAAGCTGCTCGGCTTTAATACTTACGACAAATATCTGGTTCTTACTACTTAGCGCTGTCGGTGGACTATGTTTAAGCCTTGGAATTATTGTAAACTTCATTGGTCCCGTTAAGAAAGAAGTGGAACAATTAGAGAAAAGCTGATAACGACGCCCGAAGTTTAATGAGGGCCTTCGAATGAATCTGAGATACTCGTGATTCGCTAACTCCAAGAATTTTTCCAATTTCCTTAAGAACTAGCTCTTCGTAATAGTACAGGGCCATGACTTTTCGTTCCTTTTCCTCAAGGCCCTCTATAGCGTTTGCTAAAAACGAGGAGAACTCTTTTCTATCTACAATATCATACCCTGTTTCAGCTCGTTCATCAGGAATACGCTCCTCTAAAGCCACTCCGGACTCACCATCAGATAGCAAGGGCCTTTCCTCATTTAAGGATATAATCAAGGCAGGACGTGCCGAAACGAACCAGCCGGAAAGCTCTTGCTGAGAGATTTGAAAATATTCACAAAGATCACCATCCGTGGGTTCTCTGCCTAATGACTGCCGTAAAGTATCCATGGCATCAGAAAGCTTATTGGCCTTTTGATGCACGCTTCTTGGCACCCAGTCCTGTTTTCTTAGATCATCGATAATTGCAGCTTTGATTAAAAATAACGCATACCCTTCAAATCGACGACTTTTTTCAGGATTAAAGCGTTCGACAGCACGCACTAACCCCTCAACCCCGGAAGCGTAAAGATCCTCGGTTTTTATATGGGAGGGCATACCTGAAATCAAGCGATGTACAACACACTTGACTAAATGCAGATAAAGATCGATCAAAGTATCACGATACTCGATCTTTTGAGTTTCCCAATATAATTCCCAAATCTCAGAAATGTTTTGCGTATTTTGTGTTTTCACAAATTTTTTCTTATGTAATTATTTTAAGATTAAATTAAAAAAACATTTTAAACAACACCCCTATTAAAAGAATTTTCTTCTTGTAATTAGACTAATTCTACAACTAAAGAGCCAAAACCTCGTCGGAAACAGACCCCAGCAAGGAAATGGGTATTTCTTCAGGAAGTTCGTTGTGCGATAAAACAAGAAGATCTGGAAAGTGAGGTTCAATCATTTTCCTTAACTCGAAACGCGATTCACATCCGGTAATGATAGCTCGGAAACCTCCATCTCCGGATTGCGTAAGAATCGACCGCACTTGGTGAACAACCTTATCGCACATCATCGGGTTAGATTTTGAGTACAAGTCACCTATCATTCTCTCTACATGCGAATCTACAGTAATCACCTCTAAAGTATTTTCCTTATCCCAAAGAGCCCTTCCTATATGCTTTCCTAGATATTTTCTGATCTTCTCGGAAAGCATCTCCTGACTATCCTCCGGAGACCCACACAATGCTATCGCTTCCAATATCTTAGGAAATAACCTTATAGATATGCGTTCCTTAACTAAAGCTTTGAGCAAAAAGAGAAGCGAATTTTCTGAAATCTTTTTCGGAATAATTTCGTCAACGGAGATGCCCAAAATATTTTGCGCATCTCTTATAAGAGCTTTAACAATCTTTCCATGAATAGCCTCTGGCACTAGATTTCTTAAGATCGGCAACAGATGAGTTAGCGATACTTCTTCAAGATAAAAATGCTGCCCACCACCACTTAAAGATGCCTTTTTCTCAGATCTCACAATTTGCATCTCTTGAGGCAATAAAATGCCTGTTTCATTGAAAATCTCCTCACGAGCAAGAAGGTACATCTCACGAGGGCTTTCTCCTGTGTAATCTACGGGTAGGTTTAGGTATATTTTTTGGAAGCCTTCAGATACAAGCGAGTGGTTTTGGATATCTTTTTTCTGTTTATGTGAAATGAATAATGCAATGACACAAGCAAGCACAGGAGCTTTAGGGACCCCGGGAACAAACAACAATGAAGAAAGTAAAAGAGCAATGATTCGAAAATGGATCCGTGCTTGTTCGTAATAATCCATAATATGTTCAAGTAGGGATTCTTTTTGTCCAACCTTAGATATCAATGTAGCAGCAGCACACGATGTCAATAGTGCGGGCACTTGACTTACCAAAGCATCTCCAACCACTGTTAGCCATAAGCTATCCGTAGTGCAATCCAAAGAGCAAGAAAAGTAGGTGGCAGATAAAAAGTTGACGATCAGAAGAATACATCCAACAACCGCGTCTCCCTTGACAAAGCGAAAAACTCCCTCCATTGCAGAAAAAAAATCACTCTCCTCAAAAAGGTCTTGTTTTTGTTTTTCGATATCGAACCCCGAGGCTCTTCCATGCAAGAGATCAGCATCTAGAGACATTTGTTTTCCAGGAAGAGCTTCTAAAATAAATCGCGCACGCACTTCAGCGACTCTTTCTGATCCCTTAGCTATTACAAGAAAATTTACCAAAAAGAACAGACAGCAGGCTGCGATTCCTGCTCCTAAATTCCCTGAAGAAAAGAAATTTCCTAAGGAAAAAATCATAGGAGATGCCCAACCCGAAGATAAAATCAGTCGGGTTGAAGCAAGATTCAATCCCAAACGAAATAAGCAAAGGTATAAAAATAATGAGGGAAAGAGCTTAGCCTCAAGACTAGATTTTACTGAAAACACCCAGAATACAACAGTTAGGGATAAGATAAAATTGATACACAGACCGGCGTCTAACAATGCTTGGGGCAAAGGAACTAAAAAAGAAAAAAGAATGCCCAAGGGAATGAGAGCCATTCGCCATAGTGTCTCTTGTTTGCTTGTCACCAAGCGCCTCCCTTCTGAGCCTCTCCTGTTTTCTTCAATAATGACAAAAAATATATATCTTCAAGAAAAACTCTTATGTCCGAAAATCGCTGATTTTCATTTATGTTTATCTTGTAGACTATTTTCTTCTATGCTAAGGTCTTTATTTCTTAAAGACATTTGTACGGAGTATAGCGCAGCCTGGTTAGCGCGGTTGCTTTGGGAGCAATAGGTCGGGGGTTCGAATCCCTCTACTCCGAACGGTTAGGTTCTTTATAACAAAAGATTTTCAGGAAATCATAAATGGCGAAGTTGATCATTTCATCCGATGACGAAACGCAAGAGTTTGAGCTGGAGGAGGGTTCTAGCATTGCCGAATCTTGTGAATCTTCAGGTGTGCCTTTTGCTTGCACAGAAGGTGTATGTGGTACATGTGTTATTGAAGTTTTAGAAGGACAAGAGAATCTTTCAAGCTTTACCGAAGAAGAAAAAGACTTTCTTGGTGATCCTGAGGATTCCAATGAACGTTTAGCCTGCCAATGCAAAATCAACGGTGGTTGCGTTAAAGTCACTTTTTAAATCCTATCTTCTTAGAAGAATGAGAAAGATTAAGATATTTACATTTGCATAGTGTAAATATCTTGATCTTTTCTATCTCTTAAATCAAAAAACAAAAATTCCCCCCTCTTCTCTGGGGATTTTTTTCTTTTGCGATCTTTCAAAGACAAATTACTTGAAAAAAAAAGCCTACATCTCAGGAAAGATATGCTGTAAAATATTAATGTTTATCTTTTAAAACCCAATATTTTATGTCACTCCCTATCAATACCCAGAGGACGTCTTATTCTATTCCTAAGACACTCCCCTCTATAACGCAGAGCGGCCAGAATAAATCTGGGATTGCTTCTAAAAAAATAACACTTATTGCTGTTTCCGCCTTGTCCATCGCAGGGCTTGTGATAGCCCTAACTCTAGCCATAACTCAATCAATCCCATCCTTGGCTGCTCTCTAGTGGTTGTCTTTTCCATTATTGCTGTAGCTTGCTGCGTTCTTCTCAATAAGAAACCTTCAGGTCTTCCAGAAACTCCTAAGATAGAAGAAGGGGCTCCAGAAAACCCAAAACTTATGATTCCAGAAATCACCCAACCAGCACTCCCTCGTCCAAGCGAAAAATTACCCACTATCCATTCCGAGTCCCTCTCCGAATCACTACTCCCTCCATCTCCTGATGTACCAAGCCCCTTAATTCCTCCAACTCCATCTCAATCTATCGATATCCCCGTATCTCTCATTACTATTCCAAGCCACGAACACCTACTTACCGGATGGACGCAACTTGCATCCCCAGGTGATGTCGATACCACTCTATTTGATCCTGTTAACGCTACGGCTCCATTCTCGGGATGGAAGTTGGCAAATACAAGAACTACTCTGGTGTCTACCACCGGAAGTGTTACTAAACCTAGATTTACCACACAGGGTCTTTCCCCTATGTTGGTAAACGCCGCCAATAGCGCAATGCATGCCGGGGGTGGTGGAACAAATAGAGCATTTTCAACAGTAGTACATCGTCAAGGATGGTTAAACTCAAGAGAGGACAAAGAACAATTAGAAGTTGGTGAATGTACTGCAGGAAAATGGATAAACCGTGATGGTTCGAACAACGATATGGCATCCGGACAACCTGCGTTTTTCGCGCAGCTTCTAGGACCCATGGCCAGCTCTCTGAACAATGACCCAGAAAAATGCTTCCAGGTAGTTAGTAAAGCCTACGAAAATTGCTTTAATAAGGCTCTGGAAAAAGGATCTAGGTATGTTCAGCTTCCCTTAATATCATCCAGTATCTATGCCCCTCCCCATAATATAGTTAAAAATGGTCACAATGTTCGCGAGTTATGGATAAACGCTGTAAAAGCAGCTTTGGTAACAGCTGCCCAAAACTTTGCAACGAAAAATCCCAACTCTGAAATGATTATTGTTGTTACTGATATAACAGATTCTCCTTTAGGTTAGAGACATAATTACATTAAAATAGGAAAGCTTGGCGCATAAAATAAGTGTATTATTTTATGCGCCAGGCAATTTGCTTCAAACCTCCCGCGGATTCTTATAAGAACATCCCGACCGGTCCCACTCTCATATTGTCGCAAGACAGGGGATAACATTCCCCCGCTCATCCAAAACACATGTAAATACTGTCTTTATTAGAACATTTAAATCATGATTTCTCTTATAAACCTAAACACCACAAAAATCTGATTTTCAATGACAAACAAAATAGTTAAAATAAAAACAGACAAAAAGAAATTACTTTATTCTCATTTTTGTTTAAAATTTTAACTATGTCACCAAAAAAAAATTTCTTCGGATAACAAACCGTTACCGCCACACCAACCGTTTTATTTAGCTCCGAAACAGCGTTTCCCCATAAAAGGATACATAAATGGAGTTTTACACAATCCTCGCGTACGAGAGACTTCTCAAAAGATCATTGCGATCCTTGGAGGTCTAACTCTAGTTGCAGGGATGGTTTGCGGGATTACTTTAGGAGCACTTGGAGCGCCAGGCCTAGCAGTTGCTACAGCCGTAGGGATTACTCTGGGAGCAATTTTATTAGGAACTTCTTTAGCCTTGTTACCAGAAAGTACCAAGACAAATGTTAGAAAAAGAATTCAAGGAACTTTTGAAAAAAGCAGATCTTATAATTTTCTTTCCTCGGGTCTTGCCGATGCCCTAAAAACAAACTTCAAAGAAAGCACGTCTCTACCTAAAGATATGCAGTCTCCTGCAATTGAAGATGTCAATGTCTTTACAGCAAAAAACAACTCTAAAGTTCGGTTAGTGACGTTTAAGATTCCGTCTCTTTTCTCTCCAATTCTAGATAACGGTAAGGGTGTATCCAGAGCTTGTTTTATACCCCCAGAAGCAAATCTCACCAAGCCTAGCACCGTTAACAATAGTTCTTTAGAAATGTTTAAATTAGAACTTGGGGACCATAACTGGAATACAAATCTCGCAGAATTTTCCCAAAAAACTAAACAACCCGCTGGATGGTCTCGCACTGCGTGGAATAGTTCCGTAACGCCCTCCTCAGAAGAGAGCCCACAATATCTTATTAATATCTGGAATCCCTTTGGTCACTATCCCAAAACACCAAATGAACAACCCGGGGATAGGCGTCACCCCCTTTATGGGAAAAGAAGCTTAGAGGATCAAAAAGAGATGTTTGTTGGTCTCTTTAAATCTTTAATGACTGAGGGTATTCATAGTATAGGAATTTATGGGCACGATCTTCTTTTTCCTAAAGGTAATAACAATGACTTTTATATCGATATGTTCGCACAATTTGACGGAGATTTTGACAGTAGAGTAGGAGAGGCCCTATCCTTGGCGCTAACAGAAATAGCTCAAAATAAAGATAGCAAATTCTCTGTTTGTTTTTATGGTATGGGCGGAAATCCTTTGCGAAAACCTAAGCCTATGGACTTCGGTCAAACTTATATCGATGACACTATTGACGATGAGGATTTTCCAGACATCTTTTAAATAATCGTTATCTTAAATTTTTCTATCTTTCCCACCCTTAGAGATTGGTCCGAAGAAAATCCCGGACCAATCTAAACCCATAAACATAAAGATCATAGACAGAAAACACACGAATGTTAAAAAACAAATACTCTTTAACAACTCGTCTGTTTTTATTTTCTTTAAGATTTTCCTTTACTCAATCTATTTTTTTCTTTTTGATGAATGCCTTCAAATAGGTTAAACTTTACCGTCGACTTTATTCTATGGATATTTTTCTCCCACTTCCAGGTAATGATTCTTCATTCCCGCAATAAAATTATTTTAGGTTTTTATGATTATTTCTCCCTTTAAAAAACAAACTGCTAGACGTTATACGCACTCAGTTAAAATTGGGAGTCTTTTTGTAGGCAGTGAACATTCAATAAAAATGCAATCTATGACAACAACACCGACCTCGGATGTTGATGCCACAGTTGCTCAGATTTGCTCCTTAGTAGAAGCTAAATGTGATATTGCTCGTGTTACTGTACAGGGAGTTAAGGAAGCTCAGGCATGTGAGCATATAAAAGAACGCCTGCTAACTATGGGTCTTGATATTCCTCTTGTTGCGGATATCCATTTCTTTCCTCAAGCAGCGATGCACGTTGCAGATTTCGTAGATAAAGTACGTATCAATCCTGGGAACTTTGTTGACAAGCGCAATATGTTCTCAGGAAAAACTTATACGGATAAAAACTATGCTGATAGTCTTCTTCGATTAGAAGAAAAATTCTCTCCTCTTGTAGAAAAGTGCAAACGTCTAGGAAAAGCGATGAGAATCGGCGTGAATCATGGTTCTCTTTCTGAACGCATTATGCAACGTTATGGAGACACCATTGAGGGCATGGTAGTTTCTGCTCTTGAGTATATCAAAGTATGTGAAAATCTTGGCTATCGCGATGTTGTTTTTTCGATGAAATCGAGTAATCCCAAGGTTATGGTTGCAGCTTATCGCCAACTTGCAAAAGATCTTGATGCTCGGGGCTGGCATTATCCCCTACACCTAGGTGTTACAGAAGCTGGAATGGGAATGGATGGGATTATCAAATCTGCTGTGGGTATTGGCACGCTGCTTACAGAAGGTTTAGGAGACACTATTCGTTGTTCGTTAACAGGGTGTCCTACTGAAGAAATCCCTGTTTGTGAAAGTTTGTTAAAGCACACAACAATATATCTTAATCTTCCTAAACAGGAAAATCCCTTTGCTTTAGAAAACTCGGAAAGTTTTGTCAATGCTTCTAAGAAAATTACAAAAACAACCCCATGGGGATCTGTTTATGGAGTATTTATCAAGCTACACGAGCATCATATTTTAAACACGACCGCGGAAAGGCTTCTTGAACAACTTGGTATAAACCCTACTAACGGGAAAAAAGATGCCACTGCACCCGAAGGCGTAGTTATTCCCAAAAGTTTTTTGGGAACCTCTATTATTGAGAAGTTACAAAAGCACATGAGCGTTTTCCATCACCACGAAGTTCCCTGCCTGTATGACTATAATGAAGAAATCTGGAATAACGAGCAGGTTTTAAGCGCTCCCTTTGTACACTGTCACGCAACACCTCCGTTTATTCACAGCGTAAGATCTTTCTTTTCTAAAAGACAGTGTGAAGATCAGCCTGTGAAATTGGTATTTTCAAAAGATCTCGATGACGAATATGAAGCGACAGTATCTATAGCTACAGAATTTGGAGCTCTACTTCTTGATGGTTTAGGAGAGGGTGTAATTTTAGACCTTCCCAATATTCCTCTACCCACTGTTCGAGAAATAGCCTTTGGCACTTTACAAAGTGCTGGCGTGCGTTTAGTGAAAACAGAGTACATCTCATGTCCGGGATGTGGAAGAACTCTCTTCGATCTTCCCGAAGTAACAACACGAATTCGCAACAAAACAAAACATCTTGTAGGATTAAAAATCGCTGTTATGGGATGTATAGTTAATGGTCCTGGAGAAATGGCAGATGCTGATTTTGGATTCGTTGGATCTAAAACAGGAATGATTGATCTCTATGTAAAGCATACGTGTGTAAAAGCACATATTCCCATGGAAGATGCCGAAGAAGAACTCTTTCGTCTTTTGCAAGAACATGGTGTATGGAAAGATCCCGAATAATACGTTTTAGCTATGACACAACCTATTTCTGACTATAGTTTAAATAAACTGACTTTCCCCGAACTCTCTGGCTTACCCTTACGGCATGGATTGTTTCCTAAACAAAAAGATGCTGAAGGTTATGTCTATGTTCCTAAAAATGAGCAAATTCGCAAAGATCTAGGTGCTGAGAGTTTTTGTGATCTTCATCAGGTACACAGCACAAGTTTACGTCACGCCACATATACAACCCCTACAGGATGTCCTGCAGACGGGTTATATACCAGTGATCCTATGCTTTCCCTACATATTCGCCATTCTGATTGCCAGCCAGCGATCTTCTATGATCCGGAAAAACACATTGTTGCTAATGTACACAGTGGGTGGCGAGGACTTGTTGGGAATATCTATGCAGTAACGGTGTCCACATTAAAACGTGTGTATAATTCCCGTCCTCAGGATTTGATCGTTGTTATAGGACCTTCTCTAGGCCCCGACTACGCCATTTATCCTGATTATAGAGAACTATTTCCCCCCAGCTTTTTTAACTTTATGCCAAAGGAAAATCATTTAGATTTTCGTGCTATCGCAAGAAAGCAACTGCGAGATCTTGGAATTTCTGATTCTAAAATTACTATTTCTGAAAGATGTACGTATACCGAACATGAGATTTTTTTCTCTTCTCGCTACCGCAATTCCCATCCAGAACCTAATGTGATAGACACTCCAATAAAAAAGAACAACGTTACTGCCGTTCTTCTTCTTCCTAGAGAATGATTTTAAAAATCGATAAGAGTTTCAGGCTGCTCTATTGCATCTTTGATTTTAATAAGAAACCCTACAGCTTCCTTACCATCAATAATGCGATGATCATAGCTAAAAGCTACATACATCATATCTGCAATGGCAATTGTATTATCAATAACTACTGGGCGCTTTTCTATTTTATGCATCCCTAATATCCCTACTTGCGGAGGATTAATAATAGGCGTGGAAAGTAGAGAACCATAGACACCCCCATTAGTAATAGTAAAACTTCCGCCTTCTAGTTCAGGAACAGAAATCAGTCCATCACGAGCTCTACTTGCTAAATCAGCAAGTCTCATCTCAATGTCTCCGCTAGAGAGTTTATCGCATTCACGAATTACTGGAACAACAAGACCACGTTCAGTCCCTACAGCAATAGAAATATCGTAATACTGACGATAGACAATTTCATCTCCATCAATGTATGCGTTTACACGAGGATATGATTTTAATCCTTCAATAACAGCTTTTACAAAGAATGACATCAATCCTAGTTTCACGTTATAGCGAGAGAAAAAGGCTTCTTGTCTTTCCTTGCGGAGTTGCATAAGAGGCGTCATATGAATCTCGTTGAATGTTGTTAACATTGCCGATTCATGAAGAGCAGTAACTAAACGACGAGAAATCGTTTTGCGTATTGACGACATACGCTCACGAACTTCATTCTTAGATCCTGAAGATTGTGGGACATTTTGGATTTTATCCCGTAAAGGAACAAAGGTCTTCCCTTCTGCGGGGGGCTCATGAGCTTTAGATCTCGGGAAACAGATAATTTCCGCATCTACAGTCGCGTCTTTAGGAGATTCTTCCATAGAGCCTACGGAACTAGATTCATGAGCATCAGAAATTTGAGCAACGACACCACCAACAGAAACAACATCTCCTTCAGCAACAGACCAAATGATCCTTCCGGATACGGGGGCATAGATAAGCTGATTTACCTTCTCGCTTTCTATTTCCATAATGCCCTGATTCTCCTGAACCAAACTTTCTGAAGCCACTAACAGAGAAGCTATCGTCACTTCACTTATTGATTCAGCGACATTTGGAATGCGTACTTCTGTAATCATATATTACCTAAAGAAAACAAAGTTTCCATTAACGTTAAAAATTCTTGTTGGCTGAGGCGTGCGGATCCTGTAGCTGTAGAACTACTTCTCGGTCTGCTAATACACTGAAGCTTTTTAGGAAAAATCTCTTCTGTCGCCATGAATATATAGTCGTAAGCACCCATATTCCGAGGCTCTTCTTGAAGCCATACGTAATGTTCGACTTTAGAATATTTACCAATTAAGCAAAGTAAATCTTCAAGATACAATGGGTACAGACTTTCAATACGCAAACAAGCAAAGTCTTTATTACGCTCTTTAGGTAAGGCCCCTTTAAAATCGTAGTAAACTTTTCCAGAACACAACACTAAAATTTTGGCATCATAATTAGGATCCGCGTCTTCAAGAATAGGGCGAAACCCTCCAGGCACAGTAAACTCGTCTATAAAGCTTGTACATTCAGGATGACGCAGAAGTAATTTTGGAGAGAAGACTACCAAAGGCAGGGATAGATCTCTCTTAGTATGCTCGCGAAGTATACGGAAATATTGTACGGGTGTAGAAGGAATCACTACTTGAAAATTCCAATTTGCAGCTAGCTGCAAATACCTTTCTATACGTGCTGAAGAGTGCTCTGGTCCCTGACCTTCATATCCATGAGGGAGAAGAACAACAAGATCAGAATGTAAATCCCATTTCTGTATGGCTGAAGAAATATACTGATCAAAAATGATCTGCGCCCCATTGGAAAAATCTCCAAATTGAGCTTCCCACAAAACTAAGGTACGTTCTGCTTGCTGAGCATACCCATACTCAAAGCCTAAAACAGCATATTCTGATAATGGAGAGTTGTAAATATCCACAGATCCTTGATCAGGAGATAAGTGATACAACGGCGAATAGGTATCTCCAGATTTTACATCACTCCAAAGCAAATGTCGCTGACTGAATGTTCCACGAATGGCATCTTGCCCCGAAAGACGTAAGGAAAATTTCTCTATTAACAAAGAAGCAAAAGCGAGCTCTTCTGCCATTCCCCAATCATAGCCGATTTCTCCTGCAGCCATTTTCATCCTCTTCTCCAGTAGAGCTTTAACCTTGGGATGAGGTGTGAAATGCTCAGGAATACCACATAATTTAGAGCTTATATGAAATACTGTGTCACGAGTTAAAGACACGTCGATATCATTCACCAATAGCTCACCGAGATCCATACGATCACAATGTCGGCAATCTTTTTTAGTTAGAGTTCGATTTTCTTCCTGTTTTAATAATTGAAATTCCTTATTGAGGTTATCCTGAATGTTTTGTTCAATTTTTACTAAACTATCTTCAGAAATCTCTTCAGAATAATTTTCTAACAGATACTTCCTATAAATCTCACGAATTGTGGGTTTTTTCTTAATCTCATCGTAAAGCAAAGGAGATGTTATCGACGGATCATCACTTTCGTTATGTCCGTATTTACGATAACAGCAAAAGTCAATAATCACATCGCAATGAAACTCTTCGCGAACCTTAAGAGAATATTCAATAGCCTGCAAGCAAGCGGTAACATCCTCAGCGTTCACACGAAATACAGGAATGCCTAGCATCTTAGCAATATCTGTACAATATGGCGTAGAACGCGATTCCTTAGGCTGTGCGGTAAATCCTATATGGTTGTTTATAACAATATGCAGAGTTCCTCCGGTGGAATATCCTGGAATCTGACTTAATTGCAAAGTTTCGTAAACAACTCCTTGCCCTGAAAATGCTGCATCTCCATGAATGAGAAGTGCTAAACAAGAGTGGTCTTTTCCTGAATCTACTTGATGTTGTAAAGCAGCAACAACTCCCTCAACAACGGGATCAACAGCCTCTAGATGGCTAGGATTTGGCAACATAACAAATGTTATTTCCTTATCTGCTCTACTATGAGATCTAGAAACATATCCCTTGTGATACTTCACATCACCGACAGAGTCTAAACCTCGGGATTCGGGATTATCCTCAAACTCCATGAAAACTTGGGAGTAGGGCTTCCTTAGTACATTTGTTAAAACATTCAATCGGCCACGATGCGCCATTCCAAGAATATAATTCGTGACGTCAAGAGAAACACCATAATGAACAAGATGTTCAAGCATAGGGATTAAACTTTCTGCTCCTTCTAAGGAGAATCGTTTTTGCCCTGTAAACTTTATTTGCAGAAATTCTTCAAAGAATGTTGCCTTACACATATCTTGATAGACACGTAAAAGCTCTTCTGGGGATCGTTGAGGAGGCTTGCTCTCCATAAGCTTCCAGACATATTCTTGTAGTTGAGGAGAACACGTAAGAGTTTCAACAGAAATACTTCGGCAATAAAAGTTTTTTAATGCTTGGATCAAATCACATACAGGAACTTTAGGACGGGGAAGAACGCCTAAAGAAGGGACGGTTTCGTTAGGATCTATATTTTTAATTTTTTCCTGAATCAAAGAAGAAGGACGAACAGGAGATATAGGAGAAACGTGACTTTGTAGATATCCGTAATAACGGTAAATCATACAAAGAAACTGTGCTTTCTTTTCTTGCAAAGCAGCATAGGCTTCTTCGTTGCCAGAAGATGTTGAGCTAACTCCCTCCTGACCCAATTGATACCCTTCAAAAAAATACTTCCATGAAGAATCCAGGGTTTCATGATTTAGAAACCTTTGAAACATAGCTTCGATCCAGTCCATATCCGAAGAATGGACTTGTCCAGCAAACTCAGAATCCATATGATATTTGTTCTCGATAGATGCGATCTGAATTTCGTTTCATAGCAAATTTTTATTTTTCAAAAAAAACAATCTTTGTTTTTTTTCTATGGTTGAAAAAAAGCAAGGGATACATTACATCTTCTCTCTAGAATACAGGATGGTGCCCACTAGATGAAAAGTGAACGTCTAAAAAAACTCGAGTCTGAACTACGTGACCTAACCCAATGGATGCAACTGGGTTTAGTGCCAAAGAAAGAAATCGATAGACATAAAGAAGAAATGCGCTCTTTAGAAAACAAAATCCTTGAGGAGAAGGAGCGTTTACAACTACTAAAAGAAAGTGGCGAAGTTGAAGAATTCGTCACCCCAAGACGCAGCCCTGCAAAAACCGTCTATCCCGATGGACCAAGCATGTCAGATATGGAATTTGTTGAAGCAACAGAAACCGAAATTGATATTGATTCCGGGGAGACAGTAGAAATCGAGTTGCCCGATGAAGATCGAGAAGAGGGTGCTGTAGAAATCGACTATTCTAACGATGACGATGAAGATCCTTTTAGTGATCGGAATCGTTGGAGACGCGGGGGAATTGTTGATCCCGATGCTAATGAATGGTAAAACCCCTTTAGCTCTCTACATCCATTTTCCTTTTTGCTCAAAGAAATGCCACTATTGTAACTTTTATACGATTCCTTATAATCCGGAATCCGTGGGTTTGTATTGCAATGCAATTCTTCAAGAAGGATTGCATAAGTTGTCTACAATTACGGACTCGTATTTCATCGATACTGTATTTCTTGGTGGAGGAACCCCTTCATTAATTCCTCCCCATCATCTACATAATATCATTAAAATTCTTGCGCCTCATGCTCAAGAAATCACTCTAGAGGCTAATCCGGAAGATCTATCCGAATCCTATTTAAGAGATCTTACCCAGACTCCTATTAATAGGATTAGCATTGGAGTACAGACCTTTCATGATCCCCTTCTAAAAGCTATAGGAAGAATACATTCTTCATCAGCGTCTATAGACGCTGTACAGCGTTGCCACGAACACGAATATCACAATATCTCAATAGATCTTATTTACGGTCTCCCCACCCAGTCTTTGTCAGATTTTATTGCTGATCTTCATCAAGCTTTATCTCTCCCCATTACGCACCTCTCTCTTTATAACCTTACCTTGGATCCCCATACATCGTTTTATAAGCACCGACGGATTCTAGAACGTTCTATTGCTGACGATGACATACTTGCAGCTATGAGTCTCTCAGCTGAAGAGCTCCTCTCCTCTCATGGGTTTTCTCGTTATGAACTTGCCTCATACGCAAAATTTCAAGCACAATCAAAGCATAATCTCTATTACTGGACAGATAAGCCATTTTTAGGATTAGGAGTCTCTGCTTCACAATACTTCAATAAAATACGCTCGAAAAATCTCTCAAGAATCTCTCACTATCTACGCGCGCTGCGTAAAAACCTCCCTCTTCAAGAATTCACAGAATGCCTACCTGAAGAAGAACGTATTAAAGAAGCTTTAGCTCTAAGACTACGTCTTACTAATGGAGCCCGATGGAAAGATTTCCCTGCTCCACTCATGCAGGCTCTAGTTTCCCTTCCTCAAATTCAAGAACTCTTCGACCAAAACGATGAGTTTCTATTCTTAAACAAACAAGGCCGATTATTTCACGATACTATCGCTGAAGAAATCATGAATCTTTCTTTTTAATTTAATAAAACAAGAACAATTGTTATTAGTTTTTAAAAACAATTAATTGTTATTAAAATATGAAAGATAAAATCAATAATAAAGAAAACGAAGATTCAATATCAATTAATATGGGAAGCAGAGCACAGTTGAGAGCAACTCCTGACCCAGCTCTATTTACCTTAACAAAAACAGGGATCACATCAACGAAACCCATTAATATGAGCAACCAGAATATTACTGGTTTGGCAAATCCTCAAAAAGATTCTGACGCAGTGTCTTTGGATTACCTACAATCAAACTACGTATCAAAGACAGACCCCAATTCTGGATATCTACAAACAAAAGGTGGAACCATGTCTGGGGACATTAATATGGGTGGTCACTCAGTCACAAATATAACAATTCCAAATACAAATGGAGCCAACGGCACATTGGATCCATCATCTGCAGCGACTGTACAGTATGTTATGGATACAGCTGATAAGGTAACGAATAATCCCGAAATTAATAAAGCTTTGGAAAAAATCTCTGCGATATCTACAAAAGTCAGCACAATTGAAGCCGCTTTAGGAATAGTACAGGCCCAGGATCCAGTCCCACCCCCTACACAACCGTCCTCACCAACAACAAGAATCTCAATAAGCCCTGCAAGCTCCACTCAGATGATGAGAATTAGAAGATGCAACAAGACCAGCACTTCATCTCTGCGAACAGGAAACAATACAGCAACTCCCCCTCAAACTGATACTTCAACAGACCCTACACAAGAAGACACTTCACAATTTGTAAGAATTACAGGAAGCTCCATGTCAGGAGATTTAGACATGTCCCAACATACTGTGAAGAATATACGAACACCGGGAGATTCAGACACTAAAGATGCTGCAAATGTTGAGTACTTGCAATCTAAAATCACCACTCCACAAATTGGACTGTTAGGAAATACTATCAATACGACCACTACAGTTACCGATGATTTTGACTGGAAAAGCTCTTCGACAACACCTCCTGTCCCTCCAGCTCCTTCACCATCTCAGCCCATCACAACACTTACAGAACCTACACCCCATTTTCTAACTTCAACTACCACTACTACTACACCTACGACAAGCCCAACAACAACGCCCACGACCCCACAAAAAACTGATAATATGATTACAACTCCGGTAACGGACAAGTATTTAAAAATCGATGACTCTGATTCAAAAGTAATTAAAGTGCTTGCTCCGGGAATTACAACACTGTCTGTAACAGCTAATTGGGATGGAGATACAGCCGCTAATATCAGTGTAATATTAAATCCATCCACAACAAGAACTACGAACGGTAACACAACTACCGCAAATGATACTACGGTCTATAACGTGTTAGCATTGAAATCAGGACAAAACCTATTCTGTCAGATTCCTGTTACGCAACCTTCTGATCTCAAACTCAAATTCACTCCGCCAACAACAGGAGGCGGCAGTGGTGGTGGCACAGGAAACAACTCTCTTACAGTTACTTCATGGTCGTGGCAGGTCACACTACTTCCATCTATCTTCCCAACTACAACTAATCCGTAGTTTTATCTAAAATAAGGCTAAGTTTATTCTTAGCCTTATTCCATAATTTAATAAGCAGCCCCTATAAAAGATACGGTCCATGTACGTGTAGTAACTGCAGGAGACGAGGTAACATCGAAACTCAGTATGGTTGAAACAGATGCTTGAGAACCCTCAACAAAAATATAAGTGTTCCCTATCAATGTGGAATCTGACTTACCCTCTATTTTATAGCACTCTTTTTTCGCACCACCATTAGGCGTAAGAGATAGAGAACAACTAACATTTGCAGCTGCTAAAGCGGGATTCTTTATTAGAGAGAGAGTCTCACTCGGATATGAATCCCCTGATAAACGACAATATCCTGATGGGCTAATTCCTGGAGAAGTTACTGTTGATTGAGAGAAATCATAGATAAAAGAAACTAAATAAATACCTCTACGCAATAAAGTAACGCTACTATTATCTGTGGTTGTGATGTAGTTTTCAGAATTTCTAGACTTTTCATAATTCGGAGTCGAAGATCCATTAGACGTCTGTTTTAAACTAACAAATGGGATTTCCATTCCAGACCAGTTCGGATATAAGGAATTGTGTTGACTTATACCAGCAACAGTCTCCAACACGTCTTTTACAGCTAGGATTCTTTGAAGATTTTCTTTACCTGTACCAGTAGAAACAGCCCCTAAAGCTGCAGTCACTCTATTTTTTGTTGTACCGCCTGTTATTATAAGATTTTTAATCGTAGGATCCAGGTCTGTAGGCGCACTCTGCTCGCTTTTCTTAAATCCTAAATCTCCTTGCATGGAATTCCCCCCACCTCGTACTAACCATTTAGCATTTTGAGGGTTTTTAAGCGTCCCTTTATCTCCCTCTGGAGTTCCTAAGTCTTCTATGAGCTTATCCAAACCATTCGTTGAGACTAGATCATTTATACGATTAATAAGATCAGTTACGTTATTAGCCAGAGCACCAATATCTTCTGAAACCATTCCCACTGAAGCCATATCTGTAGAATTCACAGTAGAGGTTTTATATGATGTAGGCAAACCAACTACAGTAGACGATCCCCCCATATTGATATTACCAATCATTAAGCCACCGGCAGTCCTTAAAAAGGTCCCGGTTGTAGTGATATCTCCTTTTTGCAGGTAATCTTTGAGATCACTTTTTAAAGCAATACTCCCAGTAGATGGTGTGCCATTAGCATCCCTAACTATGTTTGCAATTCTTTGGCCAGAAACATTCCACGGTTGGTACATAGAGTTTTCGTTACTACCACAGGAAAATAGATTCTGATCAGTGGATGTAGTATCACGAGAATTTTGTGCTTTTACAGATTTAAAAAAATTTTTCATTTTTTAATTTATTAAAACTCATATTGATCAATTTCAAACAAACAAATAGAATAAAAAAATTTTTTTAAAAACAAAAACTAAATTAATAATAAAAATATCGACGGATTTACATAGGAAAAGCTAAGGTATATTGATTGAAAAACAAGGAGAATGTTGTGCCCCAACAAAGTATTATGTCGACGATAGCGAATTTAATCTTTTTTCTCTCACCATCCATACCTGTATTAATTTTCTATCGAATTTTGTTTAAAAATGAACCCTTAGCTCCTAAGAAGCACTTTAGAAAGTATAGGAATCTTTTATTCCTATGCGCTTTCATCATCATAGCTACGCCAATCTTATGGAACGTGATGTACGTCTTTGCCATGGCTTCTGGCAAAATAAGAATACGTAAAGTACCCTCTATGGATCCATCCTACATAAAATTGATGGGTATGCCGATTCTTGTTCTAGGCATTTGGTCTATGATAGAGCCATTCATTCTTTGTAAGAAAATGCGCGAGGTAAAAAACCACTACGCAAAGCTTGCTAAAGAAGCAGAAAAAGCAGAGAATCCAGTGCATGCTCCTGCTGTTGACGGGTGTTGCTCAAAAGGCTATTGCTGCAGCAATTCCCAGTCTTCAAACGTATAAGGAATGCGTATTAAGGAACCCTAATTTAAAGGTTACTATCCTCTGTCTAACTCTGAGATTATTTCGGAGTATGAAATAGAAAAATCACCGGTGTTTTTGTAATTTTCTGAGTTACCCTATCGAGATCCTTAGATTGCTTCCAAGCATCTACTGATCTTGTAGAAACAAACTCCTGATCACCGGTGAGATCTATACATACACACAAATCAGAGTACCCCGGTAAAAATGCTAATAACGCTTGGAAAGTATGAACATTACGGTAGGGTGTTTCGATACATACTTGCGTATTCTGTTTTCCGGAACTACTCTTTATACAGCGATCTCTATCTTTAGGATTTTGTGGAAGATACCCTAAAAAAGTAAAATTCTGCCCCGGTAATCCTGATAGCATCAAAGCTAAAGTTATAGAGCATGGCCCAGAAAATGCTTGGATAGGTAAATTAAGAGAGCGAGCACGCCGCACTAATCCAGCCCCAGGATCCGCAATACAAGGGAGACCGGCATCAGAAACCAATCCCCAATTTTCCTGTTTTTTTACAATAGGCTCAAGATAGAAATCCCAGGCTTTTATGGATCTATCATTTTTATTTAATACAGCTATGGGAAATTTATGTGTTTCCGGAACTTTCCATAAACTAAGAAAGGCCCGCCCACCACGATCACTTTCAGCAATTAAACCTTGAATCCTAGGGATAACCTCACCAATAGCCGCGGGTAGAAGATCTACGCGTCGATTACCTAAAGTATTTGGGAAAATATATAAAGTCATGAATGTGTCATCCTAATTAGCAAGGTTTCAACAGCTATTATAGGGTCTTGATCATTATTCTTAATAACACTCTCGGCATAAAATAAATGACTCAGGGCTTGATAAAGCCGTTCTTTCCCATAGGCAACAAAAAACCGATGCTTCCGATCTCCTACTTCTTCTTCCAGGCTACGCAATCCATACAAACACTGCCCACGAAGAAAAGCTATCAATCCCAGGGGATCTTCTCCTTGTTCATAAATCAAAGATTGAAGCAAAGCCTGACTTTCACTGGCATTCCTCTGAAGCACCGCATCGCGTAATTTCCATAAGGATACCTGCTCTTTTTTCACAACGAAACTTTCAATATCGCTATATTCTAGCGTTTGCTTTTTCCCCATGCAGCAGAGCAACTTATGAAACTCTCCGAGAAGATTATGCATTTCTTCCCCTTGAGGGAATTTTTTAATAAATGCAGAAGCTAAAGCTAAAGGGCAAGAAATCCCTAAAAGTGATGCTCTTTGAGATAGAAGAACCATCATACGTTTTTCTCTATCTGATGGCCATTCACCAAATAATGATAAAAAAATTGCCGAAGAGAATTCCTTCCTTAAAGATTGGTAACAAGATTGCTTTGTAGTAAACAACAATACAGTAAGATAGGGGTGGGGATTTTTAGCGTAGCGAATAAGAAAATCCCGAGTTTGCTGCGATAGCTTCTCTACTTGGAAAATAGTAATTACTTCTTTAGAGGGGAATAACCCGTAAGCTTCTGTCCATTTTGATAAGTCGCTAATCGTTAATCCTGAAGCATCAAACTCTTGAGTTTTCCCAGAAATAAGCAGCTCTATGCATACATCCTTATCCTCTTCAGAATTTGAACCAATGACTGTAAAAGAAGGAGTATTTTCCTTGTAAACTTTAGAAAAATCTTGGAAGCAAGTGTAGTCTTGCATCTCCTGAACCTCTTAGCACAGACATATTAGAGAACTTACTATACCTGTTGCCATTCTAACTGTACAGAGAGAGTCTATAGAATCCTAAGATGGAGACAAAAAAAAACGGTAAGAGAAGCATCTTCTTACCGTTCACCATCGCCTAACGAATCTTGTTCCTATCGAGCAACGAGTTTCATTAACTGTTGACGCCAGCCATGAGCTGTGCGAACACGGCTTTTAGAACCACATCTTCTTGTAGCAGAAGAAGAACACACACGCTTGCAAGCAGCTGTGTGTTTATGATGCTTGTGGCAAGTAGACAGTGCTGGTTTTGCTACTGCTTTTCTAGCAGCTGGCTTACGAGATGCTGCGGCTTTTTTAACAGCAGGCTTTCTAGTAGTAGCTGCTTTCTTAGCCACAGTTTTACGAGCTGTTGTAGTTTTTCTAACTGTTTTGCGAGCTGTGGTTTTCTTAGCAACTGTCTTACGAACTGTTTTTCTCACAGCAGGCTTGCGAGTCGCAACTTTTTTAGCAACTGGCTTGCGAGTTGTAGCTTTCTTAGCAGCTGGCTTACGAGATGCTGCGGCTTTTTTAACAGCAGGCTTTCTAGTAGTAGCTGCTTTCTTAGCTACAGTTTTACGAGCTGTTGTAGTTTTTCTAACTGTTTTGCGAGCTGTGGTTTTCTTAGCAACTGTCTTACGAACTGTCTTTCCAGCAGCAGCTTTTCTAGCAGGTTTTCGAACAGCTTTAGTAGCTGTTTTCTTGCTGCTACGTTTCTTTTGTACTCCTAACATTTTCATTTCCCCTAATTAGACAGGTAATTACTTATCCCATCTATCGGCAGGAAATTGAAAAAACTTTAATAAAACTCGAATTTATTTTTAATAATTTAAAAACAAAAACGAGTTATTAAACAGAAAGCGCTTAAAAAACAATTACTTAGACAAAAACTTTTCTATGTAATAAATAAGACAACGCACTCCAAAACCTGAAGCATATTTAGGATAGGGATCTTCATCCTTTTCACGATACGCGGTACCAGCGATGTCTAAATGAGCCCAAGCTACCGGCTGATCTTCAAGAAAACGTCTTAAGAAAAGAGCCGCAGTAATAGCCCCAGCACGGTTACTACCGATATTCTTCATATCAGCAATATCGGACTGCAAAGCTTTGTCATACTTTTCAACCAGTGGTAATCGCCATAAAGCTTCGCCAGTTTCTGCGGAAGCCTCGGAAAGATCCTGAGCTAATACATCATTATTAGAGAAGAAACCAGCAACACTCTCTCCCAAGGAGACAACCATTGCCCCTGTTAAAGTGGCAAAATCAATAATTCTTGTAGGCTTACAATATTTTAAAGCATAAGTTATTGCGTCTGCGAGTATTAGACGACCTTCGGCATCTGTACTTCCAATCTCTACAGATAATCCCGACATCCCTATATAGACATCTCCCATCTTATAGGAAGCACCGTCTATAGCATTTTCTGTAGCTGGGATAATCGCGGTCACATTCACAGGAAGTTCTAATGCGGCTACCCCAGAAAGAATTCCTAATGCTGTAGCAGCTCCTGCCATGTCTTCCTTCATGGTCAGCATAGCCTTGCCAGGTTTAAGGTCTAAACCACCAGAATCAAAAGTCACTCCTTTTCCGATAAGAACGGTATGATCTTTTGATTTTGGCTTACCTTGATAACTTAAAACAATAAAACAGGGGTCGACAGCTGATCCCTTGGCAACAGCTGCCAATAGCCCCATTTTCTCTTTAAGAATCGCATCTTTATTTAAAATCTTAGCGTCAACGCTTGGGAATTCCTTAGCCAATCCTTTTGCAATATTTGCCAATTTCTGAGGAGTCACCTCATCAGCATTACCATTCACGAGATCACGCGTCAAGTAAACGCCCTCAAAGATACTCTCTTCTTTTCTAAAGATTCTATCGGCAATCTTAGGGACTATTCCCAACACAGTGACCTTAGTCAATAAAGGCTCAGAACTTTGGCATTCCTTAGTATACTTAGGATAATTGTAATTTAAAGACAGAATTCCCGAAGTTAGATTAGATAAGAAATCCTCCGCAGAAATGCGCAACTCGGAAATTACAGGAAGCACGATATTTACTGTTGTACATTTTGCCTTACGCAATATACGAGTTGCTTTAGCATAAGCCTCTAAAACATCTTGAGAAGACAGCTCTTCGTTTTTTCCTAGTCCAAGAAGTAAAATACGCTTTTCCTTTCCCTGACCGTAGCTATAGATAAGCTCAGCCTCCCCAGTTTTCCCTGCAAAGTTTTCCAGAGCAACTTGATAAAGAGGTTCGTATTCTTCTACGATTGAAGCTGCACACCTAACCTTATCTTGAACCTGCCAAAAAGGAAGAACAATCGCATCAGCTTTAACACGTTTGCAACAAGACGCTTGAGAATGAAATAGAACCACGATTACCTCTTTATAAAAATCATTACTTTCGTTAGCCGTTAAAAAGGAACATCTTCAGACACGTATTGCTGACCTTGACCATAGCCGGCATACATATCCTTATCTGCTATAGCTTCAACATCTAAACTTTCTCCTTCAAATCCTACAGACACATTATCGTAAGATGTTTGAGAAGAGTGATCCTCAGATGATGGTGAACGAGTTTCGTTCCTGCTAAAAGGACTAAATTTAATTGTATCGACACTTATTACCAAAGAAGATTGAGGCGTTCCGTCCTTGCTCATGTAGCTCTCTACAGAGATATCCCCAGCAACAATTACTCCTGATCCTTTTTTTAAATAAGGGAGCATTTTGTCATAACGGTTATGCCACACATTACACTTGCACCATACAGTTTCGTCTTTGGTTCCCACACGAGATTTTACGCCTAAACGTAACACTACCACGCGCTTACCTTTTGAAGTCATTCTTTCTTCGGGATCTGCTCCCAAGTAACCGATAAAATAACCAAACATCATAAAATCACCTATTGAATTTCCCCTAGACCCCACGCTTCCTTACTTCTGCGAGCAGAGGACTTGTTGTCATTTTAATATTACGGAAATCTGCTACCCTAATAAAGGCCAAAACCTAAAGTTATTGAAATCAGATTTCATTCAGAAGCCTTTTTATAAAGCTCCTCTAAACACCTCAAAGATACAATAAAAGACGCCCATACACACACCAAGAATGTACTGAGAAAATCACGCTACGCGCAATCTTATCAATAGATTCAAACTTCCCCCTGGAGTTCGTTCAAAAAGTTCTTCTTTGAGTTCCATCAATATGGGAAAACACAAACATAAAGTACTTCTTTTAATACCTAGTTGGGTATAGCCTATAACCTAAACATCAATATTAAAATCTTGGTCAGCTTGTCTTAGAAGCTAATATCACGAGACCATGTGTTATACATCCGCCACGTAATATCGTCAATATGCGTCATTGGAAAACCAGAAAAAGAACGGATAAAAATCCTTAGAAAACTACAAATGAATAAGGACATCCATTTATGATTTACATCACAAAATTGTTCTAAGCGGGGAAAATACTTAGAGTATACTGATTGCGCTCTCTATTTATAGAAAGATAAATAATTATTGTTTAGAACAAGGAGCGTCTTTGCCGTGTAGAAAAAGACGTGTGACGCGCCCTGGATCAAGCTACGCCCGAATTCCTGTAGGAGGAGGTTGCATTCCACCACCACCAGATTGAGGCATTTGAGGCATAGTATCTACAGAAGGTTCTCTGCCAGCACAAATATCAGCACAGACAGTTCGCCATTTCACCACAGTTTCAATAAACAACTGAGCAAAAGCTTTTAAGAGATTTGTTTCAGCATATTTCATATCTAAAACACAGTGCATCAAAATGAGCTGTTCTTTTGTAGCAACTCCAACGCCGCCCCCAGCCATTTGTCCGCCAAGCATAGAACCTTCTAAAAGCTTTTCGTAGAGAGCTAACTTTCTTTGGGTATTATCTGGCAACCCATCTAACAAAGGTGCGTAAACATACAAACGATCAGAATGTTCTTCGTAAGTGAGGTGAAGGGAAAATTCGCCATCCACAAACAAAATGCATGTATTGTTCTGATCAAAAGCCACGTCGGGAAGCTTTAATTCCCTAGCAAAATTTTTTAGATTTTCCTCAGCATTTTGCCTGGACATGAGGGAATCTCCTTGTGATAATTGTTATTTTCTTTAAGTTAACACATTGTAGATTTGTTAGTAAACGATTTCAAAGACTTAAAATCAAAAACTTTCTTGTTTTTCTCAACCTTTTATGCTATCGGTTTAGCGATGGGCAAAATCAGCTTTTATCCAGGTTCTCCGCTACCTTTGGGAGCAACTCAGCTTTCTTCTAGTCGTTATCGTTTTGCGCTATTTTCTTCACAAGCCACTCAAGTAGTTTTGGTTCTTGCTGACAAGAATTTTCGCATCCAAGAAATTGCATTGTCCAACAAAGAAAACCGCACAGGAGCTATTTGGCATGTAGAAGTAGAAGGGATTTCAGATCAATGGTCTTATGCTTTTCGTGTAGATGGCCCTATAAGCGAAACAACTAAGTTTGATTTTAACAAATACCTTTCCGATCCTTATGCAAAAAACCTTCGTTCTCCTCAAACTTTTGGCTCTACAAAAACTTCTGGAGACTATGCCTTTAGTTATTTAAAAAATGAAGAGTTTTCTTGGGAAGGAGATCGCTGTCTTAATTTACCTAAAGAAGAATCAATCATTTATGAAATGCATGTGCGTTCATTTACTTGGAATAATTCTTCAAAAGTGCGTTATCCGGGAACTTTCTTAGGAATCATTGAAAAAATAGATTATCTGAAAAAACTTGGAATTACCGCTATAGAGCTTCTCCCTATTTTCGAATTCGATGAAACATCTCATCCTTTTCCAAGGGCCGATTACCCATATCTTTGCAATTATTGGGGATATTCTTCTGTAAACTTTTTTTCTCCCTGTCGACGTTATGCCTACGGTTCAGATCCCTGCGCCCCAATCAGAGAATTTAAAACTCTAGTCAAAGCTTTACATCAAGAAGGCATTGAGATAATACTTGATGTTGTTTTCAATCATACTGGAGAAAACACCACCTGTCCCCTACCATGGATAGATCTTCCCTCTTACTACATGATAAATTCTCAAGGGGAGCTAGCTAACTATTCAGGATGCGGCAATACAGTGAATACCAATCACACGCCTACAACACAATGGATTTTGGACTCTTTACGCTACTGGGTTCAGGAAATGCACGTAGACGGTTTTCGCTTTGATCTTACTTCTATATTCTCTCGAGATCCTTTAGGGAATCCCGTTCCCTTCTCTCCTATTCTACACACCATTAGCTATGATCCCATACTTTCTGAAACAAAAATTATCGCTGAGCCTTGGGATGCCTCGGGTCTTTATCAAGTAGGATATTTCCCCACCTTAAACCCACGTTGGAGTGAGTGGAACGGACCATATCGCGATACAGTAAAGTCCTTTTTAAACGGAAATGAACATCTTATTGGATCTTTTGCCACAAGAATTTCAGGATCCCAAGATCTCTATCCCCAAGGTTCTCCGTGTAATTCAATTAACTATATTTGTAGCCATGACGGATTTACTCTGTATGATACAGTCTCCTATAACAACAAACACAACGAGGAAAATGGCGAGGATAATCACGACGGAAGCGATGCGAACTATAGTTATAATTTTGGAGAAGAAGGAGAAACACAGAATCCTAAAATCATTGAATTACGCCAACGTCAGATGCGTAATTTCTTATTAACTCTATTCCTGTCTCAAGGAATTCCTATGTTGCAATCTGGAGATGAATATGGCCATACAGCAAAAGGAAATAACAATCGTTGGGCATTAGACACCCGTGCCAATCACTTCCTTTGGGATGAACTATATAAAAATACTTCTCTTGTAAATTTTGTTCGTAGCGCTATTCGCTTTAGAAAACAGCATCAGGAAATCTTCAATCAAGGATTTCTCACCCAAGAAAATATTACTTGGCTTGATGCGAATGCGACTCCCATACAGTGGAACCCCAGCAAATTTTTAGCCTATGAACTTAAATACAAAAATTATAGTTTATTCACAGCGTTTCATGCAGGAGAAGGGTCAGTCCAGTTCACCCTACCAAAACTACGAGAGAACTTTCTTCCCTATCAAAAAATTGCGGACAGCTCTTCAGGCTTCGCATCGCAAAGCCTATCAGAAACAACCACTTTAGACTCTTATATGATGCTAGTAGCTATTAGTTATGCAAGTCACTCTAACTAATTTCATGAGTTTCTTCACTCCAGGACTCTATAACAACGAAATCAGCATCTTTATAGAATTTTTCTAGGATTTGGCGCGCGTTATACCCCTCGATAGCAAGACGATCTACATTAGCTTTAAGCAAACCATCAGCATCAATGATTAATCCTTCGGGATTATCAACGACCAATCGAGCAGTCCAATCTACAGCATCTTCAACACCATAGAATTGTCTAGTGGCTCCATAGCCCGAGTAATTATCTTCATCTCCTGTAACGTGCCAGAAGTTTTGAGGATTTTTAGCCAGAAGCCTTTCATATAAAGCTGTTCTTTCTAAAATTACACAGGCAGACAAAGCTTCTTTATCTAACTCTCTGAGGTATTTTGTAGAGAGAATAGATTTGAGATACTCTTCAACAGTCAGTTCGTTAGTTACAACAATACAATGTTTATCCGTCTTATGAATGTACAGAGCTCCCTTATATTGGAGGCCATTCACAAATAAAGATGCAGAATCATCGATGGGTTCTATTTTCAAACACTGAATCCCAGGAAAATTTTCTCCCCAGCGAACTCCACCATAAAGAGCGTGTGCTGCACAACGCAAACCTTGAGGCGATTGCTGTAACAATACATTATCACCATAGAGACGATAAGGGCCTTTAGCTTCTACCAAAGCTGTCGTACATTCTTTCAGAAGAAGAACACGAATTTTAGGTTCGGAAACAATAGGTTGAACCATAAAAGTATCAGAAACCTTAACTTCTGTGTATCCGGCCACACTCATACTGAAGGAAAGTCCTAAAAGGATGCACTTCAATATCTTCACTTTTCTTCTCCTAAAATCTGTAAGTTATCAGAACATCTTTTCAAATGATTATACGCAAGTTGAGTAACCATTCTTCCTCGAGATGTTTTCTTTAATAGGCCTTTTAAAATCAAGAAAGGTTCGTACACATCTTCTAGGGTTTTGATATCCTCTCCGACGGCCACTGATAAAGTTTTGATTCCCACAGGGCCACCCTGATAATAGTCTATTATTGTGGTGAGGAGTTTAATATCAATCTCATTTAACCCCCAATCATCTATTAATAGCATAGACAAAGCTTTTTCGGCTACGTCACTATTAATCCGATTCCCCTCACGCATCTGAGCAAAATCGCGCACCCAGCGCAAAAGGTTATTGGCTAATCTAGGTGTCCCTCTAGATCTTCGAGCAATTTCATATAACGCTGCTGCATCTGCATCAATTCCCAATAAATTAGAAGATCGTTTAAGAATAGTTGCCAGATCTTCGTCGGAATAATACGACACCCTACCAGAAAAAGAAAAACGTGCACGCAAAGGCTCGCTTAACATCCCAGAACGTGTAGTTGCTCCAACTAAACTAAACGGAGCAAGATCTACAGAAATAGAACGCGCACCGGGACCAGAGTCAATGGTAATATCAATCTTATAATCTTCCATTGCGGAATATAAATACTCTTCAGCCACTTTTCCCATACGATGAATTTCATCAATGAAGAAAACGTCCCCTTCTTGCAAACTCGTGAGCAACCCCAACAGATCAGAAGGTTTAACAAGTTGAGGTCCCGAAGCAACAACAAGCCCTTTTCCCACGGTACGAGCAACGATATGGGCTAGCGAGGTTTTACCTAGTCCGGGAGGACCAAAAAAAAGACAGTGTCCGGGAACTTCTCCTCTTTGCAAAGCGGCACTAAGAAATAATTCTAGCCGTTCTGTAAGCTGCGCCTGACCACAGAACTCCCTCAATCCTTTAGGCCTTAAAGCGATATCGAACTTTTTATCTTGATGTAAGACAGATACCTGATGTGTCATATGTTACCGCATTTTCCATAGTCTCACAAAGGATAGGAATTTCTGTCTTCTAAGAAATTTACATTCACTCGGTTATTACCATCTTTTTGAAGTAATCTTTCAGACAAGTTTTGCTTTTCTTTTTTTTGAAATTGCACAGTGTGTTTCGTTACCACAAGAAATGTCGTTATACCCAAGCGAATTCTATAGAGTCAATACAACTCATCCATGAAAAAAATGAGAATAATAAACTTAAGTAATCTAGAAAAAAACTAATTAAAAAAACTCTCTCGAAACAAAGTAAACTTATAAGACAAGAGTTAATCGTTACAGGTAATTAAAAAAATCTTAAGAAAATAAGATTTGCCTTTTTCTTATAGCATTATCTAACATCGATGTAGAATCACATTACATACAAAGTCCTTCTCTTTAGAAAGACCGGGTATTTTGCTTCAAAATTCAATAACTTTTGAATTTTTATATATTTGCATATACCGGCATAAAGATGTATTCTATTACCTTATAGAAAACTGCATTTCAAGTATGGCGAAAAATCGCAGTTTCTATAAATTCAAGATACTAAGAAAACGTTCTATAGAATCTAACGACTAAGGTTTCTAAATGAGCATTAAAGAAGATAAATGGATCCGCAAAATGGCACAAACTCATGGAATGATCGAGCCTTTTGCTGATGGTCAAGTAAATATAGACGCTGAAACGGGAGAAAAATTAATTAGCTACGGTTTGTCTAGCTATGGTTATGATCTTCGTTTGTCTCGAGAATTTAAAGTTTTTACTAACGTTTACAATTCTCTTGTTGATCCCAAACATTTTACAGAAGATACATTTATTTCGATTACTGATGACGTTTGTATCATTCCTCCGAACTCTTTTGCTCTTGCGCATAGCGTAGAGTATTTTCGCATTCCAAGAAATGTCTTAACAATGTGTATAGGAAAGTCCACATATGCACGTTGCGGGCTTATTGTTAATGTAACACCTTTTGAACCTGAGTGGGAAGGGTATGTTACCATAGAGATTTCCAATACCACTCCCTTGCCAGCAAAAATTTATGCTAACGAGGGAATTGCGCAAGTCTTATTCTTTGAAGCCGATGAGATGTGCGAAGTTTCTTATGCTGAAAGAAAAGGCAAGTACCAAAAACAGCAAGGAATTACCGTTCCTTTTGTTTAAAGTTTTACTATGCAAAAAGTTCACTGGCAGAGATTCTTAGAAGAAATCGTGGTTAATTCTTGGTGGTTAATCCTCTGCATGCTTATTAGTGGGTTTACGTATGATCGCGCTATTCATCAGCTAAAGCAAGAAGAGATGCGTTTAAAAAATCGTGTATCAGAACTTCAAGCCAAAATTCTTTGCGCTGAAGAAGAGCAGAAAGAACTTCGTTTGCACATTCAACATTGGGATAATCCTGCGGTAATTGAATCTGCTTTGATTCGTAGGCTGGGTTTAATTCCTAAGGGTTATACTAAGGTGTGTTTCTCTCCGGTTATAGAATCGAAGAGCACAGATTGAGACAAGAGCATGATTTCTACTCTACTGATCTTTTTAATCATTTGTTTCACTTTGTGTTCTGGTTTTGTTTCATTATCACAGATAGCACTTTTCTCTCTGCCTACATCTTTAATTTCTCATTATAAGCGCTCTAGGCATAAAAAACAGCAGTTAGTAGCCTCGTTACTTTCTCATCCTCACCATTTATTAATCACGCTTATCTTTCTTGATATTGGATTAAATATTGGAATACAAAACTGTGTTGCTATACTTGTTGGAGATAAGGCTTCGTGGTTAATCATTGTCGGTTTCCCTTTAGCTCTTACACTTATTCTTTGTGAAATTTTACCTAAGGCAGTAGCTTTACCTTATAACACACAAATAGCCTCTTTTGTCGCGCCTCTCATTTTAGTATTTACGAAAGTCCTTCGACCGCTACTTTACTGGGCAATTAGCGGGATTAACTATGTTGTTCAATGGATTCTTTCATCTCAGAAAACAGATATTATCCAACCTCAAGAATTGAAAGAAGTTTTACAAAGCTGTAAGGACTTCGGAGTTGTCAACCAGGAAGAAAGTCGTTTGTTGTATGGTTATTTATCGCTTAGCGACTGTAGTGTTAAAGAACGTATGAAACCCCGTCAGGACGTATTGTTCTACGACATTCAAACTCCTCTTGACAATCTCTATGATTTATTTTCTAGGCAACACTGCTCTCGAGTTCCTGTATGCAATGATAATTTACAAAATTTACTAGGAATCTGTACTGCGAAGGCTTTGCTACTTTATGGCAAACCTTTACAATCCTCAGAAGATCTTTTACCCTTATTGAATAAACCTTATTACATGCCCGAGACAATATCCGCAAAAACAGCCTTATGCCATCTTGCAGCTGAAGATGAAACTCTGGGTATGATTATTGATGAGTATGGGTCCATTGAGGGATTGATTACCCAAGAAGATCTTTTTGAAATTGTTTCTGGAGAAATCATAGATCAACGAAGTGAAAAAGTTCTTTATACAATGTCAGGGAAAGATGTTATTATTGCAGCAGGAACTTTAGAGCTAAGTGATCTTAGTGAGATTTTTAATATTAATCTTCCTACCTATACCAATAGTGCAACTTTAGGAGGATGGCTAACGGAACAAATGGAATCTATTCCAATCACAGGAACAAAGCTCATGTGGAAGAATCTTATGTTTCAAGTTTTAGATGCGGCTCCCAATCGCATACGCCGAGTCTATATAAGGAAAATGCATGACTGATTCTCCTTTCTTTTGGCTTGGGGTTAATTTTCTATGTATTGTCCTTCAGGGATTTTATTCTATGATGGAAATGGCATGCGTTTCTTTTAACCGCGTACGTCTGCAATACTATCTAACAAAAGATCATAAGAAAGCTCGCTATATTAACTTCCTTATTCGTCGTCCTTATCGTCTATTCGGAACGGTGATGCTTGGTGTGAACATAACTCTTCAAGTGGGTTCTGAATCTTCTAGGAACTGTTATAAAGCTCTAGGTTTCTCTCCAGACTATGCTCCTTTTACGCAAATCTTTCTCGTGGTCATTTTTGCCGAACTTCTGCCTTTAACAATATCTCGTAAAATTCCTGAGAGATTAGCTCTTTGGGGCGCTCCTATCTTGTATTACTCTCACTATCTCTTTTATCCCTTAATTCAGTTTATAGGCAGCCTCACAGAGGGAATTTACTACCTTTTAAAAATAAAGAAAGAAAAGCTGAACTCAACATTAAGTCGTGATGAATTCCAAAAGGCCTTAGAAACACATCATGAAGAACAAGATTTTAATGTTATTGCGACAAATATCTTTTCGTTAAGCGCAACATCTGCAGAGCAAGTATGCCAACCTTTAGATCAGGTTACGATGTTGCCTTCTACGGCAAATGTTAAAGATTTACGCCGTAAGATTAAAAGCACTGACATGGAATTTATTCCTGTCTATCATAAAGTGCGTAAAAATGTGATAGGGATAGCTCTTCCCAAGGATTTTGTGAATAAGAGTCCTGAGGATTCTCTAATTCATAATCTCCATTCTCCATGGTTCATTACAGCGAAATCTAAATTGATTCGTATACTAAAAGAATTTCGAGATAACCGCTCTAGCGTTGCTGTTGTCTTGAATTCTTCTGGAGAACCTATGGGGATCCTCAGTTTAAGCGCGATTTTTAACATCTTATTTAATACATCTAACATCGCTCAACTAAAACCGAAAACGGTTTCCGTAATAGAAAGAACATTTCCAGGAAATACCCCCCTAAAGGATCTACAAAAAGAACTGGGAATTGAGCTAACTCGTTATGGGGTAGAAACCTTAGCCCAACTAGTTTTACAGTTGCTAGATACTCCTGCGGAAATTGGGACTTCTGTAATTACTGATAACCTTCTTTTAGAGGTTAAAGAAGTGTCGTTATACGGGATTAAAAGCGTCTCCATTAAGAATCTACTTTCATAAAGTCTACCAAGCACTTTTTAAATGAGTAATTACCTTGACGATTTTTTCTAGGGCTAAATCTAAGTCTTCCTGAGTGAGTAAATGAGAGAAAGAAAATCGCAACGTAGCCGCAGCTATATCTTGATCTACTTGCATCGAGACTAAAGATTTAAAAGCTGTAGTAGCTCCAGAAGAGCACGCTGATCCATAACCACAGGCTACGCCTTCGATATCTAAAGCTATTTGCATCACCTCGCCCTCTAATGGAGGAAAAGCTATAGCAGAAACATTGTTCACACGAGGTTGATGCTCACAATGAATGCTAATATCAGAAATATGCTCCTTCAGACATTTCTCAAAATAATTACGGTAACGTAAAATTTTCTCTGAGATTTCTTCTTGTTTTTTATCTAGAAGATTAAAGATATAGTATAACGAAGCAATTCCCCATAGGTTCTCTGTTCCAGAGCGTATTCCCCCTTGCTGCCCCCCGCCTCTTAGCAAAGGAGCCACCTTCACTCCTGATGAGATAAGAAGAGCCCCTATTCCTGAAAGAGCATGAAATTTATGCCCACTAAAGGCAACCATGGTGACCCCCTTAGGAACTGCTACTTTCTCCCTACCGATAATGGCTGTTGCATCTACAATGAACTGTAAATTGTGCGCTTTGGCCACATGCGCTATCGCCTCTATATCTATTCTTGCGCCAATTTCGCTATTTACCCATCCTAAAACAATTGCTGTAGTTGCAGGAGTGACAGCAGCTTCTATTTGCTCTGGGCAGACCACACAACTTCCCTGTTTAGGATCTAAATAAGACACAGAAAGATGGGCGTTTTTTAAAGGTTCTATTATAGCGGGATGTTCGCAACTACAAGTAATGACGTGGCTTCCCTTTGGGAGACTTGCAATGGCCAGATTTAAACTTTCCGTTGCACTTGCAGTGTAAATTACCTGTCCAGAAAAAGACAGGGTCTTTTGAATTAATTCTGTGGTTTCCAGCACTAGCTTTCGGGATTTTTTCCCAGCGCTATGCACACTCGAGGGATTAGCGTAAACACCTTGGCGAAAAAGTTGCTGTAAAAATTCTAAAAGACCAGGCTCTAGAGAGGCCATGGCATTATTATCCAAATAGATCATTACAAAGTTCCTTAAATCGGATACTATTGTATTCGGACTAACACCACGGTAACGTTATCAGATCCCCCTCGACTATTTGCTAGAGAAATTAGTATATTCCCACTTTCTTCTAAAGTCGTAGTCTGAAGTAAAATATCCCGCATATCTGCATCGGAAACCATATTCGTCAGGCCATCGGAGCAAAAAACAAATAAGTCTTCCTTCTCGTAAGAAATATCCCGAATATCAGGGGTAACTTGGGGACGACTTCCCAAAACATTAGTCAGAATATGACGATAAGGATACATCTTATCCGATTGTTTAGAAAGCCCATAACGATTTTTCAACTGATTTGCTAGAGAATGATCTTCGGTCAAACAAGAGAGTTTTTCACCGCGCAAACGATAAATCCGACTATCTCCCACATGAAGTACCCAGGCTTTTTCCTGAAAAAATTGCATGAAACTCAATGTGGTTCCCATCCCCTGAAGATGCGAATCCATAAGTCCATGCTCATAAATCAAACCATTAACTTCAGAGAGTATTACCTTTAATGCCTCTCGGTATCGATCGTCCTTAAACTCTGCCAGCTGAGACTGCCTGGCATCAATAAGCTCCATTAAACTAAAAATGGCTTCATGAGAAGCAACGTCTCCTCCCGAGCATCCCCCCATGCCATCTGCGATAGCTACAGCCTTGGAGTAAAGATTGACCTGCCAAAAATCTTCATTTCTGGAGCGAACCATCCCTATATCACTTAAACCAAAATAATCAAAATCTACAGTATTTTGCATGAAAACTATAAATCACTTACGGCTACAATTAGAGACTTTCCGATACTGAACAGTTCAATCAATAAAAAATTATAACTAGTAGTTCTCTCCGGGATATACCAAAACCTCCATATTTAGAGAAATTTTTATATTTTGATTTTTCCGATTCTTCACACACAAGCGAATACTAATTAGCTAAAATAGAAATAATTAAGTTATAATTATTTTCAAAACAAACAACCTAATTAAATTCAAAAATCTTTCAAAATAAAACCTGTAAAATAACACAACATACAGCAATCTAGAACCGAAAATGTCCGCTATACAGATCTCACTACCAAACTCAGAAGTTTCGACACCTCCTGTTGATTCATCCAAAAACTGTGCTAAACTTTTATCCAAGCACGAAAAAATCTTTGTCGCATGCATCCTCGGGCTTGCCGGAATTTTGACCTTATCGGGAATTACTCTCGCTATTATTTACCCATCTGCAACACTGATCATAGTTTTATCTTTGCTCTTTTGCTTGACGGTCCTATCTTGCCTCTTAGACTGTATAAACACACAATCGGCGTCCCCAGCACCTGCTCTACTACAGCAGCAAACTCCTTTTATCCACCCAAAACTCTATCTAAGAGAAAATAGCCCTATTACAGACTCTTCTAGAATACCAAGCACCATGCCTCAATATCCTAATCTATTATCAACCCTATGGACAGAGTCGCGCTGGAGCAATCTTCCCCACCAAATACGTCCCCAGCCATCTAGCATACAACAAACCGTGTGGCGACTAAATAGCAATCCAGGAATTATCCTAATCTCCACTGTGGGAGATATTACCAAGCCGAGAACTATTTCAGAGTGTACATTAATTATGGTAAACCCCGCCGATGAGACTTTGACTGGGGACGACCCATTCGAGGAACTCTACCCCTTCTACGGAACTGTAAGCACTAGGTGTTGGGAAGAAGCAAAACAGACGAGAAATGGTAAACCCTCCTTAACTCCCGGATCCTGCTCGATAAAATTCCGGTGGGAATCTGTAGAAGGTGATAGCTACTATCCAAACAGCGGCCTCCCCTTCTGGTTCTCCCATGTATATAATCCTCCGCTCCTAGACCAATATGATCCGGTAGCGGCTTTTCTCCTATGTAAAGAAACCTATACAAACTGTTTCGAAGAGGCTATTTCCGGAAACATTCCAGCCACTATGGTCCAAATTCCCTTACTATTCTCTGAGACAATGCAAGAGGACTGCCTTGACGACGAGAATCTCCAAGCCCGTCTTTACTTAAAACACTCCCCAAAAACAGCTCTTGTGGTTGCCCTGCAAGAATTTTCCGAAAGACATCCCCACATAAGCTTAACAGTAGTCGTAGTTAAGGATCGGGAAATGCCCATAGAATATTCTTATTCTTTCCCTAAACAACTAAAGTATTTTAAATAAGCATAAATAAATCACTTAAAAGCAAATTTATGTTAAAATAATAGACATAGTAATTTTTAATTTGTCTGGGTAGGCACATGTCACCACCTCCAGTATCTTCAACACCCCCCAGCGTAGTGGCGAAGCCGGAGAAGTTTCTCTCTCCTCAGTCCTACGAAAAAGGGGTAAAAAGGGCAAAAGCACTCGCAATTCTTACGGTTGCTGCTGCTGCGTTAATTACAGCTGCTGGGATAGCGGCCGCTGTTGTTTCCGGGCTCCCTGTTCTATACGCCATCCCGGTAGCCGCATTAGTTCTTTCTGTGGTTCTGCTTCTAGCAATTTATAAAACTCGCCCGACACCTCCTCCCTTCCTACTTTCTAAAGGCCCGCTCCTAGGGTTTGCAAATACCGAACAAGATTTTTCTGAGGGATTAGGAGCAGAACTTCTTAGACAACACTAAGACCTCTCTCCAAATCAAATTGAGAATAGCAGGGAATCTGAGATCTTCTCTCCGGCTCCTTGCTATTTCATGATTCTTTGAAAAAAGTCTATTAATCTAATATGCTATTCTCATCTTTCGCCAACTTCCCTAACCACATAGGGTTATTAAAATATTAAAAAATATTTTCAACGGAAGATGCGCTCTCCGAAAAAGGTTTTTCGAACACCCTAACTTACACTAAGTAAAAGACTTATATTAAGCCTTCCTTTAGTATGTCTGACAACAACACTAATCAAGGTAAAAATTATGGTAACATTTCCATCTTCACAACCTGCTCACACACCTGATTCTTCCCGTGTAAATTTGCCTGTTGTAGGCGTATCAGTAAGAGCAGCCGAAGCTCTACTTCTAGAAGCAAAAGAAAGAACAAACAAAGTAAAGGCTCAAGCTATTATTGCGCTAGTAGCAGCTGTATTACTATTCGCTATTGGTGTAGCCTGTGCTTTAGTTGGTTGTCCTATTCTTTGCATTCTTCCGATAGCTGCGGCTATTCTTTCTATTGTTGCACTAGTGGTATGTAGTAAATACTATCGTAAAATTGCACCATGGTTTACCAAACCAGAAGACAAAATTGACACCAGCACCACCAAACCAGAAGCTTCCCAGCAGATTACTGATTCCACAAGTGTTGAAAATGGTACAGAAGAAGCAGAAGAAGCAGAAGAAGCAGAAGAAGCAGAAAAATCAGATATAGTAGAAGGAGTTAACAGCTACCACGAGATTACTAACGACTCTACCTCTACTCAAGATATCGACTAGGTTCTTAGAGACACCGTCTAAGTTTTTCTTTTTTGCCCGCCCCCAGCGGGCATTCCCTATTCCTTTAGATTAAATCCTATATACATCAAGAAAACCTTATTCTCTTCTAAGCAAATGCATAAATAGATTTTGCATAAAACCGTTCTTGCCATTATGAGCCAGTAGAAAAAGACTGTATAAGGAAGTATGGCAATGAAATGGTTCCTTTTTATTCTTGCATTCTCATCTCCAGCATTATTAATCCCAGGATGCACATTAATTCCTAAAGAAGGGAATAGCGCCTGTATGCGATGCTCGTTAATTTCCAACCCTCTGTCACAATAATAAGGAATCTGGGGTAATTGGCTCAGAGTTTGCAGTGATTTTGAATCGAGACTTGTTTTTATTTATTTTTTTCTTTGTTATAACTTAACTGAAAACAAAAGGTCCGCTCTATTCAAAAGAAAGTAAGGATCCTTGTACAAAAATTTAGCACGTAAAAAAATACATGCCCAGGCGCATCGTATTCGTTAATATAAGGACAGCAATTATGCGAAAACTACTTTTATTAGTTTCTTGTGGACTTATGTCAATCAACCTAACTAGCTGTTCTCTACCAGCATCTGGGAGTTATCATCCTAAACTTTACAAATCTGGAAGCAAGGCCAAAGGCGTTGTGGCTATGTTGCCGGTATTTTACCGTACAGGCAAAGTTTCAGAAGCTCTCCCATGGAATTTACAAGCCGAGTTTACTCAGGAAATTGGAAAGAGATTCCATTCTTCTGAAAAAGTATTCTTAATTAAACATTCTGCATCACCACAAATCATCTCACAATTTTATTCTCCTGTGGTTCCTGAATTTTCTCCTCAAGCGGTAGCTGAGTTTCTCCCTGCAGAATTTGTCGTGGCCACGGAATTGTTAGAGCAAAAAATATCACAAGATATGTCTGGTCAAGACTCTATCATAGCCTCTGTGCGTGTACGTGTTTTTGATATTCGTCACAATAAGGTTTCCTTAATCTATCAGGAAATCATTGAATCTAGCCAACCTCTAGCTACCACAACTAGCGATTATCATCGTTACGGATGGCAAACCAAAAATTTCGAAGCAACTCCCATGGGTCTGATGCACCAGCGTCTATTTCGAGAAATTGTCGCTAGAGTTGAAGGCTATGTTTGTGCTAATTATTCGTAATTTATGATGCATTCCTGGTTGTTCTTTCTTGTGTTTCTAGCTTTAGCAGCTATTTCCTCAAGAAACTTTTTTACTTGGCCAAAACCTTCAGAAAAAACCCCACTACAGCTAAAACATATTCTTGTTGGGGTTGTTCTTTTGCTTCTTCCAGGATTAATTCCACTTATTACAGGATCTCATTCCGATATTTCTTGGCGTTCTTTCCATGGGATATTTTTAGCCTGCGCCTTCATCTTTTACCTTTTAGGCTTACCCATTGAAATCACAAGAAGCGTGTTTTACTCTGGAAATAAACCTGGGGTAACGTTTTTAAAAGCGTTATTTTCAGCCGTAAGGATGTGGATCATTGTTATTCCCATTACACAAATTATTGGTACAGTTCTTAATAAAGGGCTCACACTAATCTTACCTTTAGAGGCCATTCAAGAACAAACTCTCACTCAAGAAGTTCAGGACACCCTAACATCCACAGTGTACGATTACGGGTTTATTTTCAGTTTAGGAATTTTGATCCCCATTGCTGAGGAGATATTCTTCAGAGGTTTTCTGCAAACCTTTCTGAAAAATAAAATGAATAGGATTTACGCTCTTCTTTATTCATCAGTAATCTTCGCTCTTACTCACGTAGAGCATTCCTGGGGAAGTTTAGTCTTTGTCCCTGTTCTTTTAATTTTTTCTCTATTTACGGGATTTCTTTATGAAAAAGAACGCCACATCGCTGCGCCCATAGTATTGCATATACTATTTAATGTAACAAACATTGGAATGTTGTCTGTATAAAACACCAGAAAAGAAAAAGAGTAAGTTGGAGAAACTCTTCTAGCAAAAGAAAACGCTTCTTAGGGCTGCTACCTTCCAGTCCTGACCCGGTTCGTAGGCCTCTTCTCTTAAAAGGTCCCCAACTTACCGCTCTTTCATATCATACTCTGAGAATTTTACTAAAGAGAAAAGCCGTTAGTAAACTTTCTACTTTTCGCTCTTTTCTTCAAGTTTGGCCAGGTCCCACGCTTTTCTAGCCTCCTCATAAGAAATGGTTTTACTAGAATCAAAAACATGAGGAGCACGGCGTCGCATTTTAGCAAGAGACTCATCAATAATTGCGTCTATAGATGTCATCCCAAGGAATTCCATCTTAAAACATAACAATAGTGCGAGAGTAAGGACATCTCCTGCTTCAGAAGTGACCGCCTCTAAAGAATGTCCCTCATGAACAGCTTCTCTAAGCTCCTGACACTCTTGATGGATATGACTTAGTATAGAATCGAAATCCTGGCTGTCTGTCCAAGGACAGACACCCTCTGTCACCTTTTTTCTAACAAGCTCTATCAATTGCGAAAAATTTATATTTTTCATGAACTTAAACCTTTACAAGTTCAGGATTAGAAATAACACAAGGATTCTCTAACAACCAATCCTTTATTTTCCTGTGACCAGAAGAAAAAGGTAAAGAATCGATAGTATTTAAGGGATACAATAGCTCTGATTTTGGTTTAGATCTAGCGTAGAAAATTTTTGGAATCAAACGAACCTTATAATGAGTAAAGGAGTGACGTTGTTCTTCTAATTCTCCACAAAAAATTAACGAGGATCCTACATAACATTCCATTTCTTGAACAAGTGCGTTTATATCGGCAAGATCATCCAAAGACCCGACCTCGATATAGGGAAATTCATACAACCCCGCCATCATCTCCTCAGGTTTTCTCTGTTCAAGAACAATAAAATCTTCATAAAGGATAATCGCTACCCAGCGAAATAGAGAAACGACTTTTTTTCTAGCATGACGTATAGGAAGAGATTTTTGTTTCTTCTCTTTAAAAGCTCCGCAAACAGAATTCAAAGGACAGATTTCGCACTTAGGAGAACGTTTACAAACACAAGCTCCTAGTTCTATCAAAGCCTCAGCCACTACTTGTGGATCTTTAACCGGCAGAATAGACAGAGTAATTCTAAATATCCATGTTTTTGTAGATTCTAAATCTATGGAAGCATCTATCAAAAAGACCCTACTGATCACACGCAACACATTGCCATCGACCGCAGCGGTTCTTCTTTTAAAAGCAAAAGCCAAAATTGCGTGTACCGTATAAGGACCCAAACCCTTTATCTGCATTAAATCTAAGGGATCATCCGGCAGCTTGCCTCCAAAATCCTTCATAACCATGCGCGCGCCAAGAAGAAGATTTCGAACTCTAGTATAATAACCCAAACCCTCCCAGGCCTTAATCACTTCCTCTTCGTTAGCTGTAGCTAAAGATTCTATAGTGGGGAATCTCTTCATCCACTCAAGAAAATACTTTACAACAACCTCTGCTCGAGTCTGCTGGAGCATAACCTCAGAAACCCAGACATTATAAGGTGAAGGATCATCCCTCCAGGGGAAGCTGCGCTTATTATCTATAAACCATTGTTTTAACTTTTCTACAGGAAATTTCTTCGCTCTTTCAGAAAAAGCTATCTTTGCCATACCAATTCTCGTAAAATTTTACCTGGGTTTTAAAATTCGATACTTTATGAAAGAATTCTCTTGGGTTGCTAATCGCGTAGAGAGATTATCATCTTTTCTACGTTCAAAGCTGCCCGATTATACAAAGCAAATCATTTTCGATTCGATTCGTTATCACGGTTGTCGTGTAAACGGCCGTTTAGAAAGGTTCGAGTCTTATAAAGTTCAACCAGGAGATTGCATTGCTCTTACCTTACAAATAAGGTCAGAGCCAAAAATTCTTTGGGAAGATCAGCACTGCTGTATTTATGATAAGCCTACGCACACCACTACGGAAGATCTTGCAAAAACAACAGGACTCCATATAGTCCATAGACTAGATAGAGATACCACAGGATGTATTCTATTTGCTAAAAACACCAATTCTGCTCATGCCCTCTCGGAACTGTTCAAGAAACGAAAAATACATAAACAATACACCGCTTTAGTTTTTGGTCATCCAAAAAAATCTTCTGGGACGTTAATTTCTTATACAGCTCCCAAATCCCGTCGCTGCGGTGCTGTGATTTTTGGAAATACTGACAAACATTCGGGGAAACTGACAATTACACATTGGTCTGTGCTTCATTCCTACAAACATTATACTCTGATGCTCTGCCAACCTTTTACCGGAAGAACGCATCAGATTCGTCTACACATGCATATGCTGGGTAACCCTATCGTCGGCGATCTAGATTACGGCAGGAAAGAACAACCAAAAAATATATTTCGTCCGTTATTACATGCTCATTCCCTAACATTTACATCGCCTCTATCTCAAGAAAAGGTGGATGTCGTAGCTTCCTCTTCTGGAGATCCTAGAAAAGTTGCTCCCCACCTACTTATAGATTAAACCATCGTATCCAAATCCCCTTCATCTTCACTGTCACTTCTGCCATTGCCTCCGCGTCTAGGACGAGCGCCCTCTAAATCATAATTACGAGCTCCTCCCATGTTTCTTCCCGCTCTAGAATACCGCGAAGCTCTTGGTCCAAGAACGGTGCTTGCTTCTAAAGGTTGTGTTACAACAGGAGAAGAGAGAATTCCCGCAGCTAGCATCCACCGGCTAGAAAGATCCCTTAAAAGCTGATTTCTTGATTCATCTCGAGGATTTCTCAATCTCTCAGCACGCTGAGCATTTTCGCTGAAGCACCTTACTGCAAGTTCAATATACGGGTTGTGTATAGGAGCAGAAGGAATAGGTCCACGAAGACGCTCTTGAAATCTACGACGCCCCTCCACTTCGGCCATTAAATTTTGCATTTCTTCTCCCTGATAGATCCTGGTCTGAGTAAGAGAAATTGTTTCAGAATAGATACTATGACCTTTTGATGCTAAAATCATACACACTAAAGTCATTAAGTCCTCTACACCTATCCAAATCTGTCTTTCCCCTTGAGTTGCTTTCATCAAAATCATTCCTAAAATCTGCATCACTGATGCGGCTGTCATTGTACCTAAAGCACATGGTGTGCGGTGACCACGTGGCATAATTGTAAGATCCGGAAGGGTACGAGCTATTTTTTCCATATTAAAAGGCGCTGCACAGACAACACCCCTATCACCTCCCCACGGGTACACAATACGGACAAGTCGCTCTAATCGACTAGGATTAATATCACAGAAACTTGTCAATCCTGAAACAAAACATCTTCTTAAAAACCCATTTCTCGTAACCTGACTAACCCTTTGTGCTGCGTTTGCCCACATAATACTTGTTTGGCTTTGCAAAATCCTCGGCAGATCTCGAGAGCAGTACGTACATTCCCTTCGAATGAGGTCCAAAGGAGGAACTGATATGGATGTGTCTCCTGCTAAAAGCCCCACAGTATTTGTTCCCAAATTACTTAAGGCGATAAGCAATACCGTATCACCGTACTCCTCCTCTATTTCTTTCAGATCTTTCTCTAGAGCTTTTCTAGCAGCAACCTGCACACCACAACAATTGCCATATATTCCACATAACCAGTGTCCAAAACTTCCGCATCCACATTGCCCGAATGCGCATCCACATCCGGGACACCCGCAATTCCCTTCACAGCAAGAATGACAATTATCATAGCAGAAGCGGCCACTACGCTGAACTGCTTCACTAGATGCTGCGGCTGCAAGCAATGATGCTATAGAACTAACAGCAACACCTGCTGGGCCCGCTAATCCAGATAATCCACTTATAGCCGTTATTACTGATGATAGATTAGATGAAGACGCCCCCCGACCCGCCATTAATCCCGCTAGCCCCGCAAGCCCTTGTTGCAATCCTCCTCCGCCTTGTCCCTGAAATAGACTACAAATAGCTTGCAAAAGAGGATTATTTCCCGAAGCATTTTGAATCTGGCCTAAAAGCCACTGCAAATTCTGGCCACCGTTACCTGATACAATTGAGCCTAATAGAGATTGTAATGCCTGTGGGTTCATATTTCCTAGAGGGAAAGGCCGTGGAACAGGATTAGGAGTCGTCCCTCCAGAAAGCAATCTTAGCAACGCCTGCGTCTCAGGATTCATACCAGGCTCCGGTATAGGAGCTGCCTGAACCTGACTCGTAGGTTGCGTAACAGGACTTGGAGTCGTCCCCCCAGAAAGTAATCTTAGCAACGCCTGCATCTCGGGATTCATACTAGGCTCCGGAACAGGAGCTGCCTGAACCTGACTCATAGGTTGCGTAACGGGACTTGGAGTCGTCCCCCCAGAAAGTAATCTTAGCAACGCCTGCATCTCGGGATTCATACTAGGCTCCGGAACAGGAGCTGCCTGAACCTGACTCATAGGTTGCGTAACGGGACTTGGTGTCGTCCCTCCAGAAAGTAGTCTTAGCAACGCTTGCGTCTCGGGATTCATACTAGGCTCCGGAACAGGAGCTGCCTGAACCTGACTCGTAGGTTGCGCAGAAAAACCCGAGTTAGAGGCTTGCGCAAGTAAATTTAAAAGGGGTTGCAAATTAGAATTCACAGGAGCCAATGGGGATTGCGCACAGATTGGGGTTTGTTCTGAGGCTGAACGGGGAAAAGTATTTCCACCATTCTGACCCGAGGGATGCAAGCTACCCTGTCCTAAGAGAGAATGCGCCCTTGCACTAGAACTCGGCTGGGTCGTAATCACAGGAAAATGTTGCCCCGCCCCTGTATCCGTAGTATTAGATCCATATGTTCTGCTGGATTGAAGAGCAGATAGAACCACTTCAGATAAATTTCTTCTTACTGTGCCCGACAATGCCCCTTGTTCTTCTTCCTCACAAGAAGTTCCAATATTATCTGAAATAAAACCGTTGTTTATATTACCCGAACCTGTAGGTGACGTCATTTCCCTTCTCCCAAACTACAAACAAAGAAAAAAATAACCTAGCCCTTTAATTAAGAGGGACTAAAGCTTATAAGATTAGAAAAATAGAACAGAATTGTTAAAAAAAAATTGATTTTTTAGACAAAGAGCATGCAATAGACACATTTGGTTTGTCCTAGAGTATCCCTTTTAACCTTTGGACCTAGGAACAATACTTTAGTTGAGCTATTACACGCTCAAGGTTTTAGATTTTCAAAACAGATAAAACTATTGTGAAAACCACTTAGAAAAGTTTAAGCTACACAGATGTTTCTCGATACACCTGGGCAACGTGGACACTTCTCGAATCTCTAAGAGATCTTTCAGCAGGACGATCAACCTCATCACGCCCTTGTGGTGCTGTGTTCGTTAATACCAATCCCGCAGCTCTCATCCATGGCATAGACATCTTGGTCACAAGATTATTTCGCACCTCAGTTCTTGCTCTGTCTTTTAAGGGTCTGTAAGAGGTTTCTCTTCTAGACGCGTTTCTCGCTATTTGACTATATAAAACAGAAGCATTCAAGCTGGATCGTATGTCTCTTTGCTGATTCCTTTCTACTCTAACGAGATTCTCTTCAACCGCAGAAAACAGATCCTTGATTTCTTGAGAATCTTGTATTCTCGTCATATCAGAACCCTGACCATCAACTACGGAAAGATTCTTATGTGCTAAAACAACACAAACTAATGCCATGAGATCTTCGGTAGATAACCAGATGCTATCCCCTGTAGATATTGCCACAGAAAGAATTCGTGATATGTTAGTCATAACATCAGAAGCATCGGCAGCACCCAATCTACAGAACGCGGAACTTCCTGCTCTCTTAACTGACAGAGAAGCAAGAGAACTGACCAATCTTTGAGAATCAAAAGGTTCATGTGTAGAGATAAATCCTTCGGATCCCCAGGAACAGTCGATAAAGACGCGTCCTCGCAATTTATTATCATTGACTGTCATGTATCGATTAGACAGCCCTCCTATGATCCCTTCCTTAAGAAGAGGACGAGACAAAAGGCTGGGGTAGCGACAAGCAGCTTCTCCCCAAGTCTCCCTACTCTTACTCTTAATAATTTGATTAAGACCATTTGATGCAGACTCACACTCAGCTTTAACCTCCTCTAAAGTAGGCAAACCCAAACGCTTACCAGAAAGAAGATCCACGTTATTTACACCTAAATTATTTAACGCAATTAAAACAACAGCCGAACTGTATTTTTTCTCTAACTTTTTAAAACTTTCTTCGGTAATTCCTCCTCGGTTAGTATTCAAATGGAAACAACTAGCAAACAGACCACAGAAGAAAGAACCAAAGCCTCCACAACCAGAAGCACCATCAGCACAACCGCAACCTACACATCCACAATTTCCTGCACAAGAATCCGCACAACCATCATAACAGGACTGCATAACACGTTGTGTTGTCTCACTTTGCAATACCCCAGAAACTAAAGAAACCAAAGAAACTGCAGCCTCCATATTAGACGTCCCATTAGGATGCGTGGTTTCATATAAATTTTTCAGAGCATGTAAGAAAGAACTTAAACCTGAAGGAAGAGGCAAACCAAAAGTTCCCGTCAACACTCCCATTAACTCCTGCAACAAAACTGAAGTCACAGCTCCTCCCTCGCCTTTAAAGAACGCAAAAAGTGTCTGCAACCCTTGTGAAGATTTGAATTTAGGTGTCGACATAAATATATTGCAAAATTTAGCAATGTCCTGTGTAGATGTAAAATCTCCTTCCTTAATCAGATCCAATAATTCTGTATATTCTTGACGACTCATACCTCCTGATACTGCATCAAATAAATCTTTGACCCGTCCCCCACTAATATTGTCGTGGAGCAAATCTTGCTTTACAAGATTGATAAAAAACCCGAATAACTGAGTGCGCAATACAGAAGTGTTTTGTATTTTCTCTTCCGTTTCTTCATGAAGAGATATTTCAAGATCATCTAATAAAGAAATATCATCCAAACCTTCCATACTTGCACGAGGAGGCCTTGAATTTATCTGTGAATTTATTGAGGTTGAGGATCTGGCAAAAAGATCTGCTCCATATGTAGTAAAACGCTCTCCAACGGGCTTCCTTAAAAGAACTCTTTGAACATCTGGATTTTCCCACATTTCTCTTAGAAATTCTAAGCCACTTAACAAATCTGTTTGAGATTCGCTATCCTGTCTTACTGACGCCATATCTACATAAACATCTTCTAAAACAGTATCTAAAGCTGATAGTGCTGCAACGGAAGCAGCGACTGCTGCCTCCCCCGCATCAGAAGTAAACGTCGCTCCTGAAATCTCCGAGCTCATAGTGTCTATCGATATTTGTGAAGTTTGGGTTGTCGTTGAACTTGCCAACGCTGTTTCAGCAACAGTAGAAACCAATGATGTGTTCTCTGTAACATTAGACGCTTCTTGAGGATCTTCAAACCCTAAAGAAGCACGTGTATTTCCTATTGGAAATGTCATGACTTTTCTCCTATTTTTAATTTATCCTATTCACTTACAGATCACACCGAACATAGGATTTACCTTGCAAACTGGCGCAAGGGGCGGGGAGTTTAGGATTGAAAAACTAAAATGTAAATAAAAATTTGAATTTGAATTTTTGGAAGCAAAGAACTAAATCTATGCAGATAGGCTTGTGAGCGCGGAATTGGCAAAGAGTTTCGTAATAATAAAGAAATCTGCTAACCTCCTCTTATTATCAATATGAATGTAGACATAGGATTGGCGGATGTTAAAGATCGATTTAACTGGCAAAGTAGCTTTTATAGCAGGGATTGGTGACGACCAAGGCTATGGCTGGGGAATCGCTAAAGTTCTGGCTGAAGCTGGAGCTACCATCATTGTAGGAACATGGGTACCTATTTATAAAATCTTCTCTCAATCTTGGGATTTAGGGAAATTTGATGAGTCAAGAAAGTTATCCGATGGGAGCCTCTTAGAGATTAAGAAAGTCTATCCCATGGATGCAAGTTTCGATAAACCAGAGGATGTTCCTTCAGACATTGCTGAGAACAAACGTTATAAAGGGATCTCAGGATACACGATTTCAGAAGTTGTTGAGCAAGTGACTAAGGATTTCGGTCATATTGATATTTTAATCCACTCTCTAGCTAATAGTCCGGAAATTTCTAAGTCGCTCTTAGAAACCTCACGCAAAGGTTATCTATCAGCATTAAGCACATCGAGCTATTCTCTAGTAAGCCTATTAGCTCACTTCGGCCCCATTATGAATCCTGGAGGCAGTAGCATTTCATTAACCTATTTAGCTGCTTCACGAGCTGTTCCAGGCTATGGCGGAGGCATGAGTGCAGCAAAAGCTGCTTTAGAAAGTGATACAAAAATGCTTGCTTGGGAAGCAGGAAGAAAATGGGGAATTCGTGTAAACACCATCTCCGCAGGGCCTCTAGCTAGCCGTGCAGGCAAAGCCATCGGATTTATCGAGAAGATGGTGGATTATTACTTAGATTGGTCCCCTATTCCCGAACCTATGACAACAGAACAAGTCGGAGCTGCTGCTGCATTTTTAGTTTCTTCATTAGCTAGTGCAATTACCGGAGAAACACTTTATGTAGATCATGGAGCAAATATTATGGGAATTGGCCCTGAAATGCTTCCTAAGAACTCTTAATCCTGCGATACTGCTCAACGCCAGCCTCCCATGCCGAAAGTATTCCTAAATCTTTCGCTGGGGAGGCAAGAAAATCTGCTATGCCGTGCATATGTTGGGGAGCAGAATTCATTACTATCTTAAAATCCCCGTTCTCTATCAAACCAACATCATTAGCATCGTCCCCAGAAGCCATTATAAACGGCCTTTGCCCCTCATAAACTAAATCCACGATACGGTTCACAGCATAACCCTTAGAGACTAATTTATCCGTCATGAATAAGATCGCATAGTCAAAATCAAAAGGCCAGCGCATTAACGTCATAGCCAAGTTTGAAACTAATTCCTTCGATTGGTTCATTCTTTCTTGAACCTTTTTGACTTCATTTTTTTTCCCAAAGATTTTTGCGACAGCAAACGTTTCGTGGGGATAATCTCTGGAAAGATTTTTAGTCTCTATTAATCTCTCCCTCTCCCTTGCATTAGGAAAATATATAGGATCCAGCTGAAGTAGTAAGTCCTTTTCAGCAGGGCAAGACGCAAATCGATAGTATTGATCCTGATTCATTGCCCCAGCTTCTACGGAGAAAATCACGTCTGCATCTTCCACATACGTCTCTAGGACGGGCAAAATCTCACTAGGAATATCTTGGAAATAAAGAAATTTATTCTCCTCAGAGGACCAAACACAGGCACCATTTTGACATCCCAATAAGTAAGGAACTGACAGATCTCTAAAGAGGTGATTCGCATAAGAAAAATACCTTCCCGTAAGGAAAAATAACTTCCATCCAGAATGATACAAATGCCGCAAATTCTTAATAATTTCAGGGTCTAAATGATGTGGAAGATGCGTAATCGTACCGTCTATATCCGTAATCAGTAATCTATCCATAAAGAACCTTGCGCTCCCATAAACTTATTATGATGTTTCTCTATACTTCATTCCAGGGTAGTAATGATAGATGAATCACGAGAAAAAATTACATCTATTCTAAATAACAAAATCAACTTAAAACAGTATAAAGAAAGAAACTATTAAAAACCCTTCAAGATCTCTCTGAGTATATTCTCTTAAAATTAATATTAGTCAGTTAATTACATCGGTCTTGCGGAATATACACAATTGCAGTTTAATTTGTTCTTGAAGCACATCAAACATTATCTTATAAAGAGCCGATCGAAAACAATTCTCTAGTAAAATGTCCCAAAATCAAGTTGTTTCCTATGTTGTTCTATGACTATAGAAACACAAAAAGGTCTTAAACATGCCTCATAAAATTTTTTCTTATTTCGCATTTTGTTCAGACGACCTAGCTCTGGCCGATACTTCTAGCGAGCAAATAAATCTCCAACGAATGTTTCCAGAAAATATGAGGCTGGAAATGTTTAAAATTCTAGGATCTTTAATATTACTTCTTACTCTATTCGGCATTGGAGTTTGGGCATTTAAAAAATTCCTAAAATCTAAAGGTCAAGGTTTTGGTAACTCTTCGACAATCAAGATTCTTGATAGACGCTCCTTAAACCCCAAAACTTGTATCTACATCATTCGGGTAGTAAATAAAACTCTTGTCATTGCAGAGTCCGGAGAGAAAATCACCCTGCTTTCAGAATTCCCTCCAGATACAGATATCAATGAACTCCTACAACAAAACGAAAAAAAAGGACCTTCATCTACTTCTGATTTTCTTAGTAAGAGCATACGGAAATTTTATAAAACTAAGAAGATGGACGACGCACGAGTTTCTAATCTGACTGACAAAGAATTTTAAGCATCTTTTATGAACAATTTGGAGTGTTTAAATGACAACATGGTCTTTAAATCAAAATAACCTATCAAAATACCTTACGAATGCAGGGCTAGAACCTCTTTTAGAAAGAGAGAGCGGGTTAACATATATAAATATCCAAGCCGAAGATCACGAACTTCCCCTATTTTTTGTGATTCGCAGTGAAGGAGAAATCCTTCAAATGATTTGTTACTTCCCTTATCAACTATATGACAATCAAAAAGAAGCTACAGCCCGACTTCTGCATTTGCTGAATAGAGATGTGGACATTCCTGGATTTGGCATGGATGAAGAACAGGGGTTAATTTTTTATCGTTTAGTAGTTCCTTGTCTAAAAGGTGAAATTAATGAAACATTATTGCGCGTATATATCGACACCATTAGATTGGTTTGCGATAGTTTTTCCCATGCTATAGGTTTGATATCTTCAGGAAATATGAATCTTGATGAGTTGAAAAAACAAGCGCGTAAAGAAAATAAAAATTAGGAAAAGTTCGATGACAGCACTTATTTTTTATGATACGGAAACTACAGGAACACAGATAGATAAAGATCGTATTATAGAAATTGCTGCCTTTAACAATGTAACTAAAGAATCCTTTGTAACTTATGTGAATCCAAAAATTCCTATTCCAGAGGAAGCATCAAAAATTCATGGAATTACTACATCTACAGTAGCTTCAGCTCCTGATTTTCCAGAAGCCTATAAGCAATTCCGTGATTTTTGTGGAAATGAAGCTGTCCTTGTTGCACACAACAACGACGGTTTTGACTTCCCTTTACTTGAAAAGGAATGTCGTCGGCATTCCTTGGAACCTTTAACCTTACGAACCATAGATTCTTTAAAGTGGGCGCAAAAGTATCGCCCCGATCTGCCTAAACATAACTTACAATATCTGCGTCAGGTGTATGGCTTTGCTGAAAATCAAGCCCACCGAGCTTTGGACGATGTGATTACTCTCCACGATGTATTTTCTGCGCTGATTGGAGACCTTTCCGCAGAGCAAGTGCTCGCTTTAATGGAAGAGAGCTGTCACCCTAAAACATTTAAAATGCCTTTTGGCAAATACAAAGGCAAACCCCTTACCGAAGTTCCCGCATCTTATATCCAATGGTTGGAAAATCAAGGAAATCTGGATAAAGATATGAAAGCAGCTATCGACTTAATGAAACAAATGACATGATACTTTCCGCGGCTTTTTCCCCCTGTCCTAATGATATTTTCTTATTTCGTTCTTTTTTAGAACGTCATGATGGTTTTTCATTATTAAATCAAATTACGATTGCTGATATTGCCACCTTAAATGAATTAGCTTTACAACATCGGCATACACTAATAAAAATATCTGCAGCGTTATTTCCAAAAGTTACAGATAACTATACCCTGATGGAAGTAGGAAATATTATTGGTTGTGGTGTAGGTCCTCTAGTTTTAGCTTTAGACCCAGAAGCTCCTTTAAAAACTATAGCTACTCCTGGAGTAACAACAACGGCCCATCTATTGTGTAAAGTATTCTATCCTGATGCGGAGCTTATTCCCATGATATATAGCGATATTATCGCAGCGATTCTTCGTGGCGATGTAAGCGCAGGAGTCATTATTCATGAGGAAAGATTTAGTTATGACTCTCAACTTTTTCTACGGGCAGACCTTGGCAAATTATGGGAAGAGAAAACCCGGCTTCCCCTACCTTTGGGCTGTCTAATTATATCCAAAAAAGTCCCTGTAAATACGAGAGAAGCTTTAACTTTAGAGTTGAAAAAGTCGTTATTCTTAGCACTCAAAGACTCTAGAAACTCTGAACATAAAGCTTTAGAGTACTCTAGAAATAAAAATGCTGAGGTCATTCGAAAGTTTATTTCCACCTATGTTAATGATGAAACTCTTGCATTATCTCATGCTGGGAAACAATCTCTTTACACACTATCAAATTATGCCGAATACACTGTCTAACTATCTCTGCAAACTTCTTCTTGTCCTAGCTGATATAAATGAAGCAAAATCTCTAATCCAGGACTTTACCTTCTCTCAGACTGCGAATAATTTCTATCAATGTCGGGATTCTCATATGTCCATAGCTATGGATATGATCATTCTTGATCAATGGGGAGAAAATGGCGTCTTACAGGCATTAGAAAATATTAAACTAGAAAATTATGATTCCTGCGTGAACATTGGTTTTGCAGGAACCTGTTCTCCTCATCTTCCTTTACAAACCTGTTATACTATCGATAAGGTATCTCTATTTCGCGAAGACTCCCCCACACTTTGCAACTTGACAGAGGAAACATCAGAACTCACAATTACCACTATTCCTAATCTTCTGCAAGCCAACTTAGTTTCTGTTCGTGCTCCATACAGACAGGGATTTCATGATACACTCCAGCTTGTGGATATGGAGGGGTATTCTATTGCCAAGTTATGCAAACATCATAATCTACGTTGTATGATGATTAAAATTGCTTCCGATTACACTACGAAAGAGGGCGGAGACTATCTTAACCAGCATAAGAGCGTGTTGGCTAAAAAGTTATCTTCTGCGTTTAGTTCTTCCTTCTATAATATTATAGAAAGCTCTATCCCAAGCCAAATCTAATCCCTAACTAATAGCAAGAGGTGGAACTAACTCTGAATTTGCAGACGAAGAAACTTCCCAATCTTTAGTTCCTGATAATTCCCACATTTTTAAAAAAGACGGGCATGAAGATAACAACTCATCTTTCATTCCCTCTGCGACTTTCTCACCATGTTCTAAATAAATTACCCGATCCACGTGCTCAAGAGTAGAGAACTTGTGCGCAATGATTATCTGCGTACACTGCCCCTTTAACCGCCCTATGATCTCTTTAATGTAATTTTCACTAATCGGATCTAATGAGGAGGTCGCTTCATCTAGAATTAAAATAGAAGCATTTTTCAATAATGCCCGCGCTATGGTTAATCTTTGCTGTTGCCCTCCAGAAAGATTTTTCCCTGATTCTTCAAGAAGACTATGCACTCCCAGAGGCATCCTTTGAACAAATTCGTAAGCATGAGCCTGCTTCAACGCGTGGATCACATCTTCCTCGGGGATATCCTTACCACAGGTAAGATTATTCCAAATAGTATCGTAAAACAGGAAAGGATGTTGTAAAACACAACCAATATGATTTCTAAGGGAAGATTTACTGTATTCCTTAATCGAAATCCCATCTAAAAGGATCTCTCCTTGAGAAACCTGGTATAACCTAGGGAGTAATTTACTCACGGTAGTTTTTCCGCTTCCTGTAGAGCCAACAATTCCAATGGCCTCACCTTTATTTATTGTGAAGCTAAGATTTTTAAGAACCGTCTTCTCATTATCATAGGAAAATGAGACATCACGAAATTCTACGCTTCTTGCCAACCCTAGGAACTCTCGACTATCTGCAGATTCATTATACTGATCGGGATGAGAAAGCACTTCATAAAACCTCTCCGCAGCAGCACATCCCTTCATAATGGTAGTGTTTTCGTCTCCAAATTTCTTCACGGGATCATAGATAAGATACAATAACCCACAAAATACAATAAGCTCCTCGGGAGCAATATTAAACTTATACAAGCCAATGATCACTACAAAAGCAAAAAATAAAGAAGCTATCGTATGCAATAAAGGACGGGGAAGCAAGCCGTAGGCCGCACTCTTCTCTTCTAAGGCAGCTATTTGGCTATTTTGATCGCAATACTTCTTAAAAGCAAAAGACTCCGTACAGAAGACCTTTACAGTAACAATACCCGCAAGAAAATCTAAAAGTACGGAGGAAAACTTATCTTGGTTTTTTTGTATTTTCTTCGCCAAGGCTTTGATTTTCCTTGCAATGATTACTATTGGAAGAATCAACACAGGGAAGGCAATACAAACTAAAAGAGAAAACTTCCAAGATATCGATAAACAAACGGCTAGAGCTAATGTCAAGGTTATCGGAGCTTGAACATAATTAACCATTAAAGAATTCACTGCTTGAGCAATGCTTGTGGAATCAGTAATGACACGGCTACTAAGATTTCCCATATCGTGAGCATGGAAAAAAGTCATGGGCAGCTTTTGCAGTGCTTGAAAATAGTCTCTACGAAGATCGCAACTTACACGAATCGCCACTACCTGAGATAAAAATCTCTGAAAAAACAATGTTATAGCCTTGAAAATCGCCACAAAGACTAGAAACAGAGCTAACGAGCCAAAACGCGATAGATCTATGTAGTGAGAAATAAAACGCGACAATTTGCTAGTTATGGACGTGGCTCCATTTCCATACCGAGAAATATAGGCATTAGCCTGTGCTGTTGTTATTGGTTCGGAATTAGGAGAGATATCCGACCATCTCTCTAAAATTTGTTCTTGGCTTAACTGAGAGGCCTTTACCAATCGATTGTTTTCTTTCCGAGCAAAAAGAACAAAAGCATCGGGTCCAGTTTTTGCAATAAGCCCTAGGGAAAAAATCTCTGCTTGAGAAGATACGGTTAATCCTAAAATCGCCAGTAAAGAAAACCCTAACAGCGTAAGATGTTTTTTATGCCTCAGGACCGCTTTCAGAAGAAGTTTCATAAAGACCTATAGTTCGAAATTTCTGATATCGCTTTTCTAACAAATCTTCTATCGATAGGTCTTTTAATCGTAACCATTCTTGAAGTATGAAATTTTGAACATCGCGATATACAGCAGATGGATTGTGGTGTGCCCCACCCACCGGCTCCTTAATTACAACATCCACAATAGCAAATTGCTTGAGATCCTCACCATGCATTTTTAACATAGCGGCTGCTTCGCTATTCTTTTTAGGGTCCTTCCAAAGAATAGAAGCACAACCTTCAGGAGAAATTACAGAATAATAAGAGTGTTCAAGCATAGCAATCACATCACCGATTGCCATTCCTAGAGCCCCCCCAGAACATCCCTCTCCAATCACAAGAACAATGATCGGGGTTTTTAATCTAGCCAACTGGAAAAGATTATTAGCAATTGCCCATCCTTGACCGCGTGCTTCTGCAGTAAGCCCGGGGAAAGCTCCCGGGGTATCCACTAAGAAAACAATAGGAAGACCAAACTTCTCTGCCATTTTCGCTAAACGTAGTGCCTTACGAAAGCCTTCAGGACAAAGCATCCCAAAGTTTCTATGCATACGAGAAGAGGTATCGCAGCCCTTTTCTTGACCAATAAGCATAAATCTCTGGCCATTGATCTTAGCCAATCCCCCAACGACGGCGGGGTCATCACGAAAAGTACGATCCCCACAGAGCTCGACAAACTCTTCACACATCCCCTCAATATAATTCACAGAGCGAGGACGCGAAGGATGTCGGCATATCTGCACGCGTTCCCACGGAGTCAAATCTGAGTAGATCTTCTCTTTTAACTTATCTAAGCGCCTTTCCAATTTTTGTATCTCTGAGGAGGATAGTAAAGAATTTTTTTTATTTTTTTCTTTGAACTCGGCTATTGTTTTCTCGTACTCTACCACTTGTTTTTCGTGGGGAAGAAGCTCCATAATAATGTTCTCTCCTATTACAGAAAGGATAATTTTAATACAAAAAATTCTTAAAAAACAATTATAAGATTATTTTATTGTGATTTTTCAAAAAAACAATAAACTATTAATTGCATTTTTCAAAACCAACAGAGACGCGGGCGTCCTGATAAGGAATATTAATCAAAAAATTACTTCCCCAAAACCTTTCTTTTCCTTGTAAAGAAAAAATTTCCATGCGAGGACTCGAGGACAGTATCCGCAAAGAATCCCGCTCTCCTTGAATAAGTATATCATTAGTTGGTCCTTTATAAGAATCCAGAGAGCTCGACCGCAATCTTGGGCCTTCAACAACCTGACAACTTTTTCCCCTACAGAAAATTAAGAATGTCGATTTGCAAGGATCTTCTTCTATTAAAGAGAGCACCTTGCATTGCCTTTCAGAAATAGCGATATGATGACGGATTTTAGACCCTAAATAAGCATCTTTTAAATAAGAAAACCCTGTAAATCTTGGGCAAGGCACAGCTGTAGCAGAGAGAAAGGAGATATTTGTCTCTCCGTGATTTTCTATAGAAGAAAATTCTTTAACCATCCCGCAAAGACCGAATCCTTCGCAATCGCTAATATCTCCGTAGCAAGGACCGTAGTTTACTACGCCAACATCTCCAGAATAATAGGCACCCACTCCACTTTTACATCCAGATCCAGAAACAAAAGTAGAAGCAGATCGTGTTCGTTGCATCCAAAAGCCTAAATTAGGATCGGTAAACTTATACTCAATTGCGACCTGTTGATCTAACTGATATAGGAAAGATTTACTCAAAGAGGTCTTTTCCTTTATAGATCGAGTACGCTCCTGGCTCCATAAAGAGGGAAAAATCGTAGCTTCATGTGTAAATAATGCCTGCTGAAAAGAGTTCATCATTTTCGCAGGTTTCAAGCTTTCATCATAAAACCGAGAAATTTGTAAAAGTAGAAGTCCCAGCTCCGCATGTTCTCCGGGATAAGGAAGACCTTTCCAAGGAAATCCCCCAAAACAAAATAAACGTGCAGCTCCTGAAAGCTCTTGATCTAATTTCAAGAAATCTAATCCTAAATCTTGTCCCTCTTCTAAAGCCATAAGCAAATAAATAGCCCGTGCAATATCGTGAACTTTTAATAAAGGATGATATCGGAAAATTTTAAATGCGAAATTGCGAAGCTTCTTATCCTGACAAGCGTAGATTAATTGCTTAACCTGAAAATCAAAATTCGAGTGAGGAAACACTTCGATACATTCTTGCAATCTTAGCCCTGATCCCATCACTATTCACAATTTTACTCAGAAACGGATTGCGTTCAGACGATAATAATATAAAACTTTAGAGTCAAGTCCCTAAGCAATCCTAAAAACTTGACCCCGATAATTAGATAAAAGAGAAAGGCACGAAATTAGGAATGCTTCGAAGGAGTCTCGATTAAACGTTTCATTCTTTTTCCTGGAGTAAATTTTACGGCACGTCTCGCAGGAATGTGGATGGGAACAGTTGCGTTTTTAGGGTTGCGACCTACTTTAGGTTTTCTTTCTACAACCTGCAAAACACCAAAATCTCTAAACTCTAACCTATCACCTTTGACTAGAGCATCTGTCATTTTATCCAAAAAATTTTGGATTACAGTACGCACATGATTCGGATGAATCTTGTGATCCTGTGATATTGTACTGATCAGTTTTTTCTTGGTCATGGTAGCCATATTAGCCGTTGCCTCCTAATTAAAGTGCCCTAAAGTAACTTGTTGAGTAGCCCTAAATAATAAACTTTTGAGGTATAAGCGTATCATATCTATTCATCCTTTGGATTCAAGACATTTTTTAAAAATACGTAATTGTTCTATATCGTTATAAATAACGAAGATTCATATTTGTCAAAACTTATGATTGCTGAATCTTAAAGTCCGACAAAAAATTTCTCAGCTTTCTTATAATTTAATAACGGCAAACGCGTGACTTCTTTAATCTAACTTGATAAAGTACTAGGCCAGGTGTCCTCGTAGCTCAGAAGGATAGAGCGGTTGCCTCCTAAGCAGCAGGCCATGCGTTCGAATCGCATCGAGGACGACCCTTTCTACTTTATTCTTTTTATCTCATTAGAAATTTAACTCGCCTTTGCAGAAAGCTTTTTAGCCTTAATATTCGCTAAACTAGTTTTTTGAAAATTAGGACCAGTAAGAAACGTATGGATGCCTTCGGCTATGCCTTTGGCTGTGTGCATTCGATAACGCGCATCTAAAAGCGCAGCTCGTTCTCTAGGGTTAGAAAGGAATCCAGTTTCAATTAAAACCGCAGGCATTGTTGTTTCTCGAATAACAGCGAAGTTCCCGTTCTTCACCCCTCGATTTTTCAACGCCCCGTTTTTTTGCATTGCGTTTAAGATATCCTTAGCTAGAGCTTCCGAAGCTTGGCTTCTTGACACAACATTATTTTTACCGTTATAAAAATATACTTCAGTACCAAAGGCTGATGAATTAGACGAATAGTTACAGTGAATACTGACAAAAATATCAGCTTTGTTTTGATTGGCTAAAGCCGCTCTTTTCCCTAAATCTACAAATACATCCGATGTTCGGGTAAGAACTGGCTTGTACCCCATTCTCTTGAGATAACTCTGAACTGAAAACGCAAGAGATAAGGTTAAGGACTTTTCCTCATAATGAAACTCTTTACTCGCAGTCCCCTGATCCTTACCCCCGTGACCAGGATCAATAAAGATCACTTCGCTACGACGCACACGCTGAGGCGGGGCACTTTCAGCTGCAATCCCCCCTATTACAGTTCCAAAGACACAGAGGGTAAGCAGAGTATAAAGACTAGACATAAGACGACAAAACCTCATGTACAACTTCCCTATCATCAAAAGCGATGGTTTGGTGCTTGAAAATCTGGTACGTCTCATGCCCTTTACCTGCCACTAACACTATATCCCTATCTGAGGCAATGGACAAAGCATATGTAATTGCTTGTTTTCTGTCGATTTCGATAGAAAAATTTCTTTTTACAAAGCCTGAACAAATTTCATTAACGATAGTTTCTGGATCCTCACCTCTGGGATTATCTGAAGTCACAACAGCAAATCCGTATTTTTCGACTACTTGAGCCATGATTTTTCGTTTGCTCCGATCTCTATCCCCTCCGCACCCAAAAACAACGATGAGTTTTCCACCCGAAGGAAGTAGAGTACGTAGTGTTTGGCACACATTATCTAAAGCATCTGGAGTGTGAGCATAATCAATATAAATTGGACAAGGTCCAGACTGAATGGGTTCTAATCGACCTCTCGGGGATTTTACACTCGCGACTAAAGAAACCAGCTGTTGCAAATCACAGTTTAATCTCTGGTGCGTAACAGCTATAGCAGCAAGAACATTATAAACATTATATTGCCCTATTAAAGGTGAGTGACACGGAAAAATCTCACCCTTATGTATCAAATCAAAGTCCGCTCCAAAAGGAGAAAATCGCAAATTAGACGCCCTATAATCGGCTAGCTGTTCTATCCCATAAGTAACAGGAACAGCTCTAGTCGCCTCTAGAAACTGCTTAGCTTGGGGCAAATCATTATTCACTACAGCTAAACCTGAATCTGAAAGCTGAGCAAATAACTGTAGTTTCGCTTTTATATATTCTTCGAACGAATCATGAAAATCCAAGTGATCTAGAGTCACGTTAGTTAAAACACCAACATCAAACTCTACGTTGGCTAGCCGATCTAAAACAAGACCTATAGAAGAAGTTTCTATAACCGCAGCCGTAAGATTACTCTTCACCATCTCGGCTAAATATTTTTGCAATAAACAAGACTCGGGAGTGGTAAATCCATCTTGAATACGGTTGTTTCCCAGAATGTGCTCAATCGTCCCTATTAAGCCCGAAGGCTTATCGCACGCATCAAATAAGAATTTGATCAAATGAGAAACCGTAGTTTTCCCGTTAGTTCCTGTAATACCAACAACACAGAGTTTTCGAGAGGGGTAATTATAATACTTTGCGGCAAGCTGAGCTTCAAGTAGAGAAAGATTTGGAGAAATGATCTGAACAACAGATAAAAACGGATTGTAGATAGAAGAAACTACTGCAATGGCTCCATTTTCAACAGCAAGAGACGCAAAATCATTTCCATCACAGCGTTTGCCCTTATTAGCTATAAAGATATCCCCAAAACCAATATTTCGGGAATCTTTAGTAAGATTTCTTACCTCTATAGGAGAAATCTTCCCGTAAACTTTAGCATCAATATCTATATTGTGAAGGAGTTCTTTTAAATTCATTTTTTAGCCTAAGGCTCTTTTTCTAGGGAATGCCTACTTTCTTATACAAAATTGTTTCCAATATGTCTGTAGGCAAGCTTTTTCCAGAACAAAGAAAAAAGAGCCACTCGCATTCACAAAGTTATAAATAACCCTTCAAATATCGGTGATAGCTCAAAATTTTTGCCGCCGAACTAGTTTACTTACAGCACTTAAAATAGTCCATCTAATTTTTATAATGAATAAAAAAATATATTGTTTTTAGTGAAAATAAATTATTTCTTAATGCAATTTTTCACCTTAACCCCAAAGACACAATCTCTTTGAGAGCAGAGTATCACAGTGTTTACTGCAAAAAGAGACTCTTTCGTTATACTAAAATTCAACCCTCTCGATTCAACCGAGTCTCCTTTCGTCTCAAACATTCGGGGATTTCTTAATCCTATGCGATACGGCAATGTCAGTCTACTTTCCCGAACGATTCCATTCCTCATACAGAGATTTCATAGAAGCAACTTCCTTTTTATAATCGTATTTCTGCTTATCTTCAGGAACCCCTAAATAAGCCAGCACACGATCAGCAACCCTTCCGAATACAGGAGCTGCGCATCTTCCTCCCATATAATTTTTTGTTCCGTCTTCGCGCACACCATGATCGGGATCATCTATAGAGACAAGCATAACGAGAGGAACGCAAGCTTCTTCTGAAGGATATATAGGAGTAATCCCTATAAATGAAGAAATATGGCGATGCTTATCATACTTTCCATTCACAAGTTTTTCTGTTGTTCCCGTTTTCCCTGCACTCGAATGGTTTTTAGGAGAAGCTCGAAACCCTGTCCCTCCAGGATATGTGGTAAAACGCGTCGCTTTCAATACCTCATCGACGATATCTTGAGAAAGAATCCTTTCTCCTCGCACTTGAGGATGCAAAACGTATTCCTTTCCAGAATTCTCGACTATTTTCTTTATTAAAGTAGGGCGCACATCATAACCACCGTTAGCAAGAATTGCATAGGCTCTGACCATCTGAATTCCTGTAGCAAGAATGTTGTATCCCATAGCAAGAGAATAAGGGGTCGCCAAAGACCATTCAGGAACCCCATTTGCATGAAAACGCTTGGGTGAAGGGACCAACCCCGAAGCCTCTCCTGGCAATTCTATCCCTGTCTTCTTTCCAAATCCTAATAATAACAACTTCTCTTCATACCAATGACTCCCCAAGTTTTGCACTATACGATCGGCAAGTTGCGCAACATAAACATTGGAAGATTTTTGAATCGCCATATACATGTTTAAACGCCGATTCGAAGAGATATCCTTAAGAGGGTACTGTTTTCTTCCAGGGAAAACAGTCCGAGTAACATCAATAGGTTCAGCAGGATCAAATAACGGTTTACCAAAACGTTTTATCATCTCTTCATTGGCAAGCAATGCGATAGCAATCGTGATAGGCTTCATGATAGAACCTGGCTCAAAAACATCGCTCACTGATGTGACTTTCGTGTGTTCTATTTTCTCCTTATCATTGAAAAAATCCCTGTACTCAGCGGGATTAAAGAAAGGGTATTGCGCCAAAGCAAGGATATCTCCTGTATAGGCATTCATTAAAATCAAGCGCCCACCGTTAGCTCGAGCTTCTTTAACTCCCTTTTCTAATTCCTCTTCTGCTATAGTCTGTATACAAGGATTCACCGTAAGATAGATATCCGATCCGTCTCTAGGAATTTTGGTGATTTTATCAAGATCCAAACGATTTAAAGGAGAACGAAGAAATTTTCTTTCCCCAACCTCCCCTTCAAGGATATGATTAAAATATGCTTCTAAGCCACCTGTGGGAAAAGCTTTTCCCGTTTTCTCATCTTTTACATCTCTAAGAGTGTGGAGAACTTGTCCTAAAAGTTTTCCGAAAGGATAAGACCTTTGATAGTCTGTCACAAAAAACAACGCGTTTGAAGGTATCTTGGATTTTGATGCGTAACCCCGCCACCAAGAGAGAATGCGATCACGCTCTGCACGATCTAACCAGAGAAACAGTTTCCTATGCCGAGACTTTTTATCAAATTCCCCTCGCAATTTATCGTAATCTCCATCACCAATTAGATGAAAAATTTTCTCTGCAATAATATCACGATGCTCTTCAAGAATTGCTACTGCGTCTAAACAAAGATGAAACTTGGTAATGTCAACAGCTAGGGGTTGTCGTTGTTCGGGGTCACCTTTACGTACATTCATTAAAGAAAAAAAAGTCCCCCGGCGAAAAGGGTCCTTCACTCGAAATTCATGCTGCCCCAAAGCTTCCGCAGCCCAACGTTTTCCCTCACAAATCTGAATTTTGTAATAGCGTATGATAAGAAAAGAGTAGGAAAGCAACACCCCACAGGTGATTATGGTTAAGTATTTACGATGATTCATAAGGTATAATACAAACCCTATCTTCTGCAGGATATTGAAGGTATTGATATTCGGGAAGATCTGCTATATGCATGAGATGCTCGGGACTTTCTATCTTATCAATAAGAAAACCCAGAGCTATGTTTTCTTGTTCTTTTTGTCGCAACGTCGACCATAAGGAGGGAATTTCTAATCGCAATTTAGTCAGATCATTTTGTTTGTTAATATAGGAATAAAGCAAACTCCCTAAAAAACAAAAACAAAAGGACAGACGCAAAAAACGATATTTATTCATGAAGATTTCTTTTCAAAACAACGGAGTTTGGCCGATCTACAACGAGGATTTTTTCTAGTTTCTTCGTATGTAGGCATAACAACTTTCTTAGTAAGAATCTTTCCTACCCCCATAGCCTCAGCTTCTCTAAAGAACCATTTCACAGGACGATCTTCGGAACTACAAAACGAAATAATGATCAAACGCCCTTCAGGAGCGAGCCAACGCATAGCAGATTCTAAGAATACTTTCAATTGTACGTCCTCTTGATTTACATACACACGTAGGGCTTGGAAAATTAAAGTTAATGGATGAATCTTCTTACGCAAACGATAAGAAGGGAAAACCCTAGTCGTAGCCTCTTTTAAATCTCTAACGGTAATTATTTTCTTATGTCTTCTAAACTGCACTATAGCCTTGGCTGCATTTTTCCATTGCGGTTCCTCTCCATATTCACGAAAAATTCTTCCAAGATCTTCTTCGCGCAACGTATTTAAAACTTCACTCGCAGTGGTCCCCTTAGAAGTATCCATACGCATATCTAAATCATGATCATCCCCTTGAAAACTAAAACCTCGGGATAAAGTATCTAGCTGCATAGAGGAAACTCCAAGATCAGCAAGTATACCATCATAGACATTTTCCCTAGGATTTTGAGCAAGATCTTCAAATGAAGCGTGATGAAGATGCACGCGATTGCCAAATTTTTCTAAACGTTCTTTGGCTAAAGATAACGCCATGGTATCTCGATCGGATCCATCATAAGAAACTATAGATGGGTAAGCAGAAAGAAAAGCTTCAGCATGTCCACCAGCCCCCAATGTGACATCACAGAAAAATTTTGGATTGCGATCAGCAAACAAAGACAAACACTCATTTACTAATACAGGAATATGTTGGGGGGCCTCTGACACAAAAATGCCTAAATCATTCTAAAAACAATAATACAAGAAAATATACACCATTATAGAGAATGGGAAAAGATTTCTATCATGTACCTTGATCGATTTTAAGAATAATTAAGACTATTGACTTTTTCCTTTACCCTACTATGATTTAAAAAAGTAGGGTTTTACAGGCTGTATTATGGTAGAAATTTTTAATTACAGTACCTCTGTTTACGAAAAGCACGCGTCTAACAATAAAGTAGTGAATGATTTCCGTAAGGAAGTTCACATGGAAGGTTTGGCGATCCGCGATGTAGCCAAACATGCCCAAATTTTGGACATGATGCCAAAGCCCTCGGCTCTGTCTTCTCTAATGCAAACGAATAAGAAGACCCATTGGGCTTTCTTCTCCCCTCCCAATAACTTCTATAAACAACCATTTTCCACTCCCTATTTAGCTCCTTCACTAGGATCTCCTGATCAGCAAGATGACGATTTAGAAAAAATTTCTTCCTATTTAAAAGTCCTGACTCGAGGAAAATTTTCTTATCAAAGTCGTGTAACCCCCTTTCTCTCTTACAAAGATCAGGAAGAAAGTGAAAAAGAGGAAGACGAAACTTCCGATTTTCAAGAAGACGAGATCGTTCAAGAAGGAAAAATCTTACTCAAAGCTATTGATTTAGGATTAAAATCTTCTAATATCATGATTGATTACGTTATTTCTCGTATTTTTCAATTTGTTCAAGGCTAAAACATGTTAGATAACGAATGGAAAGCCATCTTAGGATGGGGTGATGAAGAACTTGAAGAGATGCGCATTGCAGGATACTCATTTCTTCGTCAGGGACATTACCAAAAAGCAATCCTATTTTTCGAAGCCCTAGTCATTTTAGATCCTTTAAGCATTTATGATTTCCAAACTCTCGGAGGATTGTATTTGCAGGTGGGAGAAAATGCCAAAGCTTTAGGCGTCTTAGATCAAGCCTTACGTATGCAAGGAGATCATCTCCCTACATTACTAAATAAAACTAAAGCTCTCTTTTGCTTAAATCGGATTGACGAAGCCTCTGCTATAGCTGTCTATCTTACATCTTGTGATGATTCTCTAATCGCTAATGATGCCGAGGCCTTGCTTATGAGCTATGCCAAAAAAACTATTAAAAAGCCTGCGGCTCTTTCTCGTTAATCCCGCGCTCTCGCATTAAAGAGCGCTTAGCGCCTAGTTTATAATAATTCCTCCTCTATTTGAAACTCTCTGCTGTTTTTTTTCAGAAAAACTATTGATTGCTTATCAATAGCAATGGTACATTGGCACTTTCTTCCTAATCGAGCACCAGTTGCGCTCGTCTGTAAGAAAATTCTCGACACATAAAAGAGAGCAGCATGTTAACCTGTAACAATTGTAGTACTTGGGAACAGTTTGTGAACTATGTTAAAACACGTTGCTCCAAAACGGCTTTTGAAAATTGGATTTCTCCTATTCAAATTATAGAAGAAACACAGGAAAAGATCCGTTTAGAAGTTCCCAACATCTTTGTTCAAAACTACCTTCTTGATAATTATAAACAAGACCTGTGTTCTTTTGTTCCTCTTGATGCCCAAGGAGAGCCGGCTTTAGAATTTGTTGTTGCAGAAATCAAAAAATCTCCTGTGCAACCTGTCGCACCTCGAGAACAGAAAGAGAGCCCTGCAGAAACTTTTGAAGGATCTAAAGACTTTGAACTAAAGTTAAACACAGCCTATCGTTTTGATAATTTCATAGAAGGCCCTTCAAACCAATTTGTCAAATCTGCAGCTGTAGGTATCGCCGGGCGCCCAGGACGTTCGTACAATCCTCTATTTATTCATGGAGGTGTAGGGTTAGGGAAAACACATCTGCTCCATGCCGTAGGTCACTACGTTAAAGAACATCACAAAAATCTCCGAGTGCACTGCATTACTACAGAAGCTTTTATCAATGATCTCGTACAACATCTACGATTGAAATCTATCGACAAAATGAAAAATTTTTATCGATCTTTGGATCTGCTTCTTGTCGACGATATTCAGTTTTTGCAAAATAGACAAAATTTCGAAGAAGAGTTTTGTAATACTTTTGAGACGTTGATTAATTTAAATAAACAAATCGTCATCACTAGTGATAAACCACCGGGACAATTAAAACTTTCGGAGCGCATTATTGCTAGAATGGAATGGGGATTGGTTGCTCATGTAGGTATTCCTGATTTAGAAACTCGGGTAGCAATTTTACAGCATAAAGCAGAACAGAAAGGCTTACATATTCCTAATGAAATTGCTTTTTATATTGCAGATCACATCTATGGAAATGTTCGCCAACTTGAAGGAGCTATTAATAAGCTCACAGCATACTGTCGCTTATTTGGAAAAACACTTACAGAAAGCATTGTTCGAGATACTCTAAAAGAGCTTTTCCGTTCTCCCTCTAAACAAAAAGTCTCTGTAGAAAGCATATTAAAAAGTGTTGCTACTGTTTTCCAAGTAAAATTGCAGGATCTCAAAGGAAATTCACGTTCTAAAGAACTTGTTTTAGCCCGCCAAGTGGCTATGTACCTTGCCAAAACCTTAATTACAGACTCTTTAGTTGCTATAGGTTCTGCTTTTGGAAAAACGCATTCCACGGTACTTTATGCTTGCAAAACTATAGAACAAAAAATAGAAAAAGATGAAACTCTAACACGTCAAATTAGTTTGTGTAAAAACCACATTGTTGGGTAATCTAGGAGAATTTCTAATGTTCCGAAGAACTGGAAAAAGTCCCTTTGAAGATGTTCAGACATTATATGAAGAAGAAACACCGGCTCATTCAAATTATTCTTCTTACTCCCGATCTGACCGTTTAGATTCTCCTCCAAATCTTTTTGATTCTCCTAAACCTCCGGAAACGCGTCCTCTGTCTCCATATCCTATAAATGAAGAATCTCAAAAATGGGCTTCTTCATCTTCAGAAGTTGATTCTTTATTATCATTTTCTGAAGAACCAGAAACTACTCTAGGAGAGGGTGTCACATTTAAAGGTGAATTAGCATTTGACCGTTTACTACGTATTGATGGCACCTTTGAAGGTATTTTAGTTTCTAACGGAAAAATCATTATAGGCCCTAAAGGTTGTGTAAAGGCTGATATACAGCTTCAAGAAGCAATTATTGAAGGTGTTGTTGAAGGCAATATCACGGTAAGTGGAAAGCTAGAGCTGCGCGGCGAAGCCATGGTTAAAGGCGATATTCAAGCCGGAACCTTGTGTGTTGACGAGGGTGTGCGACTTTTAGGTTATGTAGCTATTGTTGGGATTAGTGAAGAGTCTCGGAAAAAAGACTCATAAGAACTGCAGGTTGTGGAGCATACCTCTCAATAATATCTTGCCAATCACGAGATAAGGGATAGTCTGACAAGATGCATATAGGCCCTGTATCTATATGGCTTTTCAATTTGCGCAGCTGCCCTGTCAAAGGAAAAATCCCCTGGTAAACAATCCCTGTTTCCTTGGATAACTGTCTGGCAAAATCCCTGGGAAATTTCGATATGAAATAAAAAATCTTCTTAGGACGAATTTCATAAAGATCCCATTGTTTTCTTATCCCCCTAGTAAAAAATTTGATAGCCGGTAATTTCCCAAGACAAGCTTGAGAATATAGGGAAAGAGATGCCCTAGAGGGAGTATAAAGGCAAAAAGATTTCCTAGAAAATGATGGAAGACAATGACTGCAAGTCTCTGTTTCTTCTATTCCTAAAGTATTAAAACAATGCGGGCAACGTCCTGTAAATTTCTCTAATTTTAAGGTTTCAGAGCAATCTCGACATAAAAATTCTCCGGGCTGTCGACAACTGTAACAAAGCTTAGGGAAAAGCAAATTAAGAAAAAAACTCAAGAAACTCTGAATCACGGAAAATTTTTATTCCTAAATTCCAAACAATTTGTTACGTTCTTAAACGTGTAGGAGCTTCAACTTCCCTCTCAATAGCAATGCTGAAACGATTTGTTAATTCCATCTGGGAAATTTGTCAAAAGGACAAATTTCAACGCTTTACTCCAGTTGCAGACGCTATCGATACGTTTTGCTACGAACCTATTCATAAATCTTCATCCCCTCCTTTCATTCGCGATGCTGTAGATGTCAAACGTTGGATGATACTTGTTGTTGTTGCTCTATTCCCAGCAACGTTCTCAGCCATATGGAATTCGGGAGTGCAATCTCTGGTCTACGGTTCGGGAAATGCCCAGCTTATGGAGGCATTTTTACACATCTCGGGTTTTCGTAGTTACCTCTCTTTTATCTTCCATGACGTCGGCGTATTCTCCGTTCTTTGGGCAGGATATAAAATTTTTTTGCCCCTACTAATAATTAGCTATTCGGTAGGAGGTGCTTGTGAAGTCCTCTTTGCTGTTATTCGCAAACATAAAATTGCTGAAGGATTGCTTGTTACAGGAATTCTCTATCCTCTAACTTTACCTCCAACCATTCCCTATTGGATGGCCGCATTAGGAATCGCTTTTGGCGTCGTCGTTAGTAAAGAGTTGTTTGGCGGTACGGGAATGAATATTCTCAATCCAGCCCTATCGGGAAGGGCTTTTCTATTCTTCTCATTTCCTGCAAAGATGAGCGGGGACGTTTGGGTAGGAAGCAACCCGATGAAAATTAAAGAAAGCCTTCTTGCCATGAATTCTACAGCAGGAAAATCAATTATAGATGGCTTTTCACAATCTACCTGCCTCCACACATTAAACTCTACGCCTCCTTCTGTAAAAAGAGTCCATGTAGATGCTATAGCATCTAACATTTTACATATGACACATGTCCCTACACAAAATGTGATACAATCACAATTTTCAATATGGACAGAGTCTCATCCTGGATTAATGTTAGATAAACTCACTTTAGAACAACTGCAAAGCTTTGTAACCTCGCCTCTTAGTGAAGGTGGTCTCGGTTTACTCCCCACGCAATTTGATTCCGCATATGCGATTACTGATGTTATCTATGGAATTGGGAAATTTTCTTCAGGGAATTTATTCTGGGGAAACATTGTTGGCTCCCTAGGGGAAACTTCAACATTTGCCTGTTTGCTTGGTGCGATATTTCTCATTGTCACAGGCATTGCCTCGTGGAGAACAATGGTATCATTCGGTATAGGAGCTTTCGTCACAGCATGGCTGTTTAAAATTGTCAGCATCCTTATTGTCGGAAAACATGGTGCTTGGGCTCCTGCAAGATTTTTCATTCCTGCCTACCGACAGTTATTCCTTGGAGGTTTAGCCTTCGGTCTTGTATTCATGGCTACGGACCCCGTCTCATCGCCAACCATGAAATTAGCAAAATGGATTTATGGGTTGTTTATTGGCTTTATGACAATACTTATCCGACTAATAAATCCTGCATATCCCGAAGGAGTTATGCTAGCCATTCTTCTAGGGAATGTATTTGCTCCTCTTCTTGATTACTTTGCTGTAAGAAAGTATAGACGAAGGAGAATTTAAACTATGTCTTCAGGGAAATCGAAGCGCCATCTGAATCAAACCTGGTACGTTATCCTTTTCATCTTTGCGTTAAGTTTATTCTCTAGCGTTTTCCTTTCTACCATATACTATATTCTTGCTCCTTTCCAAGAACGAGCTGTTGTTTTTGATCGCGACCAGCAAATGTTAACTGCAGCGCGAGTATTAGACTTTTCGGGTAAATTCCAAATCTATGAAAATGATGCTTGGCATCCTGCTACATACGATAAGAAATCCCATCTGCTTAAAATTACAGAGAAAGCACCTGTTGTCACAGGCTCTGTTTTAGACTCCTATACTCAAGGTTTTGTTCGCCCCCTACTTGCAAATAGACGCGGGGAGATGTTTTCTTTCAAAGAAAAAAATCTCAATGTTGCAGAGTTTATAGAAAAACATCAAAACGGCCATTTTTACCAACAGCCTCTACTTCTATTTTACGTAATCTTAGAAAATACAGAAAAAGCCAGAGCTATGAGTGATGCAGAAGTCATTAAAAATCCTTCTGTAATTCGTGCTATTATTATTCCTATTTCAGGATTTGGTTTATGGGGGCCTATTTATGGTTATCTCGCTGTGGAAAATAACGGTGATACGGTATTAGGAACAGCGTGGTATCAACAGGCAGAAACTCCAGGATTAGGAGCAAATATCGCTAATCCACATTGGCAAAAGCAATTTTATGGGAAAAAGATCTTCTTGGAGGCTGCTTCAGGAACTACAGATTTCGCAACAACCCCTCTGGGACTTGAAGTAATTAAAGGATCGGTACAATCAGTATTTGGAACATCTCCGAAAGCACGGTCATCAATTGATGGTATTTCCGGAGCTACATTAACATGTAACGGCGTTACTGAAGCCTACGCTCTATCTCTGGCTCCTTATCGTAATTTGTTAATATCTTTCGCTCAGCTTAATAATCAGAGAGATCGTAATGGCAGACAATAAACCCTATAAAAGTTATTTCCTTGATCCTCTTTGGAACAACAACCAACCCTTAATCGCTATTTTAGGGATTTGTTCTGCCCTGGCTGTAACAACAACGGTAAAAACAGCGATTACCATGGGTCTAGCCGTAAGTTTTGTTACGGGATGCTCTTCATTCTTCGTATCCTTACTGCGAAAAATTACCCCCGATAGCGTACGTATGATTACGCAGCTAATTATCATTAGCTTATTTGTAATTGTAATTGATCAGTTCTTAAAAGCTTTTTTCTTTAACATTTCAAAAACACTTTCTGTGTTCGTTGGATTAATCATTACCAACTGTATCGTAATGGGAAGAGCAGAAAGTCTAGCTAGAAACGTCCCTCCCATTCCAGCATTTTTAGATGGCTTAGCCTCGGGATTAGGCTACGGTTGGGTTTTAGTTTTTGTCAGTATAATACGAGAATTCTTCGGTTTTGGAACTCTTCTTGGATTACAACTCATCCCAAAATGTTTCTATGCTTCCGAAGCTCATCCTGATGGCTATGAAAACTTCGGCTTGATGGTTTTAGCTCCTTCAGCATTCTTCCTTTTAGGCATTATGATTTGGGTAGTAAATATTCTTAGATCTAAGAAGGCAAAAAGGTAGCTCTATGTGGTTAGGCGAATATACATGGCTAAATGTCTTTGGTATCTTTTTACAAGCAACCTTTATCCAAAATATCCTTTTATCTAATTTCCTTGGAATGTGTAGTTATCTTGCCTGTTCAGGCAGGGTCTCTACAGCTAACGGTCTAGGAATGTCCGTAGCATTAGTTCTTACCATCACCGGCAGTATTAACTGGGCGGTGCATGCGTTTATTACAGGACCTAAAGCTCTCACTTGGCTATCTCCAGCATTAGCTAATGTAAATTTAAACTTTCTTGAGCTTATCATCTTTATTGTTGTTATTGCAGCTTTCACGCAAATCCTCGAATTGCTTTTAGAGAAGATATCTAGGAATCTCTATCTTTCTTTGGGAATCTTCCTACCATTAATTGCTGTAAACTGCGCCATCTTAGGAGGGGTATTATTCGGAATCACCCGCAACTATCCATTTATTCCTATGATGATATTTTCTTTAGGAGCCGGATGTGGGTGGTGGTTGGCTATTGTGTTATTTGCGACTATCAAAGAAAAGCTTGCCTATTCTGATATTCCTAAAAACCTTCAAGGAATGGGAATTTCCTTCATTACTACAGGGCTTATAGCAATGGCATTCATGAGTCTAACAGGTATTGATATTTCGAAGCCTTCGGTAACAACGTCGGGATCTGATACAGAAATCTATGACATCTCTTCATCAGAAATAAAGGATTTCAAATCTGAGACAAAAATGAACACAGCGCCATCACAACACGCTACCAAGGTAAAAGCAATAAATAGGAAAAAGGGAAAAGCCTAGAAAACTAAGAATGTTCGATAGTGTCTCTAGCAATTTGGGGGAACTGGCATAGCACATGTTTCACCATAAACATAGCTATACATACCAAAGCACAACAAGCAAAGAAAATTGCGGTATATAATGCCGCAGGAGTAATTACTTGGGATTGAACTGTAAAGACTATCATAACGAGTATCGCCAGAGCCGTCAGAAGTGCTGACAGTACCCTGCGGAAAGTTCGTAGTCCCTCAGATTCCTCCAAGGGCTCTTCGTGTAAACGATATAATAAAGTTATTGTGTTTGGAGTTTCTGGGGAGGGGCGTTGAAACCTTTGGATGTTATTCGTCATCATAAGTCATAATTCCTTTATCTATTCTTGGATAGGCTCCCCTCTAGCGAGTAGCGTTTTTTCATAACGACGAAGAAGATGGTATTTCGCACACGAACAAATTAAGGCTAACAGAGTCATGGAAGCACTCATAATCCATATCATCAATTGAATAGCTATCAATGGCGTTCCAAAAAGTCCGTAACAGGAAAATCCTATAACAGCTAAAACTAACAATACCGTTACTACGGTTAACCCTTTAAGCTGTCTGGAAAGCTTTAATCGAGCACTTTCCATCTCTACGGGAGTAGACACAGTGCTAACCATTAACAAAGACATAGTAAAATGGGTGTTTTTTAAACTCTTCGGAAAAAAATTTTACTCCTTCAGAAAATAAAAAAAAACTCTTATCCAGATTCAAAAAATATATACAATGCAATATTTTTTTTAAAACAAGAACCCAACTACTCTTTAAGAGAAAGATTTTCGATATTTAATTTTTGATCAAGTTTAACGATGACAAACCACCCAGCCTCCTCAGGAGAGTGATTCAGAAGTTGAATATCCTCTTTGAGACTCTCATTAATCTCAATAATTTCCCCAGAAACCGGGCTTAAAACCTCAATAGCAGACTTTGAAGACTCTAGGATAACCAGGACCTCGCCCTCTTTGCAGAAACCTCCCACTTCAGGCAAGTCGATGTGAAGAATTTTCCCCAAATTCTTCCCCATTTTATCTGTCAGCCCGAGACGCACAACATCACTGTGAATCGGCTGAATCCACACATGACAATCAGAATACCACATTACCTGACTCCCTTATCAATAAAATGTTCTATATAGCTACCAAGGATCTCTTCATTTAAATGCCCCTTAGCAAAGAACAATTTCTCCACACTCGCGGGGTCAATACATGTCTGATGTGATAAACACCTATAGAAAAATGGGCCTTCTTCAGAATTAAATTCAATACCCGATAAGGTTCCCTCTTCCATAGAAGCTAGTACAGAATAAGGCTTAGGAATACTCCGATCCCCACGAGTAAATATTTTTATAGATTTTTCAAAATTCCAAGGTAGGGTTCCTGCTTGGTAAGTTCCTTCTCTATGCTCTTCCATGAGTGACCAAAGACGCTTTTGCCATAAATTAGCACTCTCCTCCTCTTGATAGCGAGATTTTAAAGCGGAAACAACCTTATCCATATGTGAGGAATTTCTATGCGAAGAAACTAGGGTTTTGGCAAGCCCCTTGCGCAATACTTCACGATAAGGAATAACCTCCTCAGCTTCAAAGCATGTATCAACAATAAAAGAATAGTAGTGCTCGCCATCCTGACTATAAGCTTCTAAGCTTTCGTTTTCCAATAGGAGCATAGCTAACTCATTCCCATCTAAAATCCCTTCTAAGATGCTATCTTTCCCAGAAGATAGGAAAACTTCATGACTTTCATGCTTACTTTGCGCTAATCCCTCTAGAATTCTTTCCGGATGTGCTCTAAGTATTTCTTTTCTCGTAAAGGAATGGATCTTTTCAATAAGAGAAGGTTTAAGGGATTGAAAATCCTTGCTCGAATTACATGTTTCAATTTTCGGAAACTGCTGAAGTAGAACTTGGAAATTCTCGGGATTTTGTTGCCATTGATGTACCTCAACCATAGGAACTTTAGTTTCTAAATCCCCGAGTTTTATACTCTTATAAGACACTAAAAATCTTCGTCCCACTAATCTTGGTTCCTTTGCTTTTATAGTTTTAATAGGTAAAACAAATCGAGGAACATCAAGACAATTTTGTACGGGTACTCCTACAAGGCTAATATAAGTTTCAAAAGCTTCCAAATCGTCTTTACTTTTAAACTGATATTCCCGAGGAAGCTTGACCATTTCCACAGATGTAGAGTCTTTGCCCATAGAGAAGAACTCTTGCAAAGGACGGTAATCAAAAGTCACACTACCTTCCAAGTGCAAGAAGGCTCTCTTACATAAAAGAATCTCTCGGTACATATTGAAAAATTCAGGTTCACTTACTCCAAGAAAGTCGAAGTAAGAGGCAACGAATTCATCAAAACTTAAAGCTAGACCAGCATGTTTACTCAATTTAGTAAAAGCCTGCTGGGCTTTGTCTTGAAAATCTTGACGAGCTTCTTTTAAAGAAGGCATGGCTATATTTTTTTTCTGCTCATTGACAAAGCGCAGCAGAGCTTCAACAGCGGCAGATACATAAGCTTCCCCAAACCAATCAGAGATATTCCTATAACCAAATAAACGGAGGTCTTTTCCCTGAGCCAAAACCGCGTCCTGAGGAAGGTTAAACATCTGCCTGCGATATTCAAGCATTTGTTTAAGAATGTAATGAGGAAATTTTTTCTCTTCTAAAAATAATTGAACCCTAGCGACAAATCCTTCAGGAGATACGGGATTCTCTATTTCCTGCAAAGTAGTTAAAGCTTGGTATAAACGAGGGGCCGAAGATTTCCAGACTTCTTCAGAAGAAATAAATGGAGAGTCAAAGCGTCGATAAGGCTGATAACGCTTTTCTTTTTTAAAAGCAGGATAGTCTTGAGAATATACTTTTAAAAACAGCTTTTCTCCAATTTTATTTGTTAAAAAGCGCTCTGTAAGCAACCCCTCGTTTAAAAAATTCCATTCCGTAGGGTTTCCTGTAAAAGGATAGGCTTCATTCACGAAGAATCTCTTAATAGCTAAGAATTCTCTCTCAGAATACCTTTTCCCCGGCACTGAAAAAACAACTTTATTAGCTCCTTTACGCGTTGCTTCTCCTGGATAGCGTCCCCAGCCTACACCTATTCCGGATATACATACCCCGACAATAACTAAACCCATGAATTTTTTCTGATGCTTATAAAAGAACGCTAGCAAAGCCACCCTCAGGAATAAACAATAAAAAGCTTAGTGTAAACTATTGATCGGAAAAAACCAAGAAGGATCCCCTGAGAAACAGAAAAGAGAAGGTCTACTCTCTTTTCTCATAAAGAAGGTAACTTACCTATCTAAGCAGGCATAAAGTTAATTTGCAAATGACCAATAAGATTGTGAATGGGATCGAAATACCATTGAAAAATCTCAGAATTCGCAACAGGTTTGGATAAACTCAAATCTTTTTTAAAGACAGTATCTGCCCTTTCAGCAACTTCTGGAGAATCAATGACCACTATACTTTCATAATCAAAAAGATCGCTTTTCTTTCCAAAATTGTAGCTACCTATTACAAAGAAACGTTGATCCACAATCATACATTTTTTATGTAGCTGCGTATCGCGCACAAAATATTCACTTATAGAAAGAGAACTACATGGTTGCTTTTTAGAAAAGGCGTACTTCTTCCATAACGAGGGGCGCTCGCCATAAGCTAAAAAGAAATAGTTCATACGATTTCCCCAAGCATATACGGCTGTAAGATCGGGACTATTTTCAGTACATCCATTGGTGAGGATTTCTGTGCGTACTCCACGATGACATGCTGATTTTATTCCCTCAATAATTTCATCTTTAGGGATAAAGTACATGTTCGCAATTTGGATAGATTTCTCTGCCCCGGAAATTAAACGTACATATTCTTGAGTAATAGCATTTATGCTCTCATCTGGGCCTGAAAAAATGACGCGGATATTTTTAAGATCTGTTGTTATAAAATCGACGTGATCCTCTATTTCACGGCAATAGGTAGACTCGGCCTCTTCAACGGAGAGCTCAGGGAAAGAAAGCGCTCGAAAATCACTGAGATTCTTATTAAACCACGGATTATTTGCATAAGCACTCCAAAGAGCGTAGTGCGCATGAAATTCTTTTCTTAACTCGCTCCCAAGTTTTGCCGAACAGAGAGTAACATCCTGATCACGAAACGCTCGGGGTCTTTGAATTCCTCCAATAACTAAACGGGGAGATTCTACGGGGTCGGGAATCGCATCCCCTCTAGTACACATAAAGTCTTCGAAATTCGTTCCTCCCATAAAAATGAACTTACCGTCCACGATAGAAAGCTTTATATGACTCTCTATTACATTAGGAGCTAGAATACTCGATCCTGGAGGACAGCCGGTAAACATATAGAAGAACCTATCAGGCCAAAGGGATCTCATATGTTCAAGAAGTTGCTTATCCTTGCTATCAATAAATGTAGGCTGAATGAGGATATAGGCACGCAGCTCGGGAACCTCAGACATACGAGCATCCAAATGCTCGATAATCTCGGTTAATAGGTCGCCCCCGGCCATACAGGGACATAGTTCAACATAATGATTAGCGACATCGATGGCTGATAGAAGTTTTTCGTAAACTTCCACACTATTCTCGTGAACAAGGACTCCGGCCTGTTCTTGATAGGAGGGGAAATGCACTATGAAAGCGCAAGCATCTTTTGTTATAAACGAACAGAAGATAGCAATAACTAAACCCCAATGTATCTTTTTCATAGAAGTCCTCTTGAAAAGATCTGAATTAACCCCTCTTTAATTGCCCTTCTCGCATCAAAAAGATCTGAAGAAGATGCAGACAAGCCTAGGGGGAAAAAAGCTCGTTTTTCAATTGCCGGAACTATAGTATCTATAACATCTGGCAAAAGAAACTTTTGATAAAACTCTAAAGGACTCCCTGATAAAAATACGGATCCCTGGTGGAGGAATCCATGTTTCACAGTACGCTGGGCAGCTCCCCCAACCTTCCTATCCCCCATCATAACATCGTATTTTGATGCTCTAGCCATACAAAAATTCGAGGTTTGCGGATGATGCGCGTCCTCGTTGAAAGCTAGGGTTCCTTCTATACGAAAAACTTTACTCAAAACCTGTAGCACGATCTGATTTACCGAATGATAATTCTCTAGTACAGTAGGTGCGTACAGAGGATGTTCTGATGACACTAGCAACGAAAAAGCATAGTCCCCGTGATGAAAAACAAAGCCTCCCCCCGTGGGCCGAATGGCAGAATCCATACCAAGAGCAGCTCGATCGTCAATTAAAAATTTTTCTGGACGCATGAAATAGCCGTAAGTGAGGGGATATAGACCGCTCCACTCGTAGAGGTGAAGAATTACCTCCCCCTTTTTCAGGTTCTCTAGCAAATACTTATCCCTAGCCATATGGGCTTCTGAGCTTCCTTTTCCGGAATCCACTATGCGAATGGTCATAACTTAAGAGGGGGTGCATTATTTGTTGAAAAATGTAGAAACAGTATAACACAGGGAGAGGATTCTTTACTATTTCGCAAAAAAAATTCTTTAATCTCTGTAATACCACATCTATTTATCGAAGAGTTGCATCATTATTTTAAATGTCGTATATGCTTAAGGAAAGTTCTACCCGGTCTTTTAGGTTTTTATGTTTGAGAAGTTTACTAACAGAGCAAAACAAGTCATTAAATTGGCTAAAAAAGAGGCTCAGAGGTTAAATCATAACTATCTAGGCACAGAGCATATACTCTTAGGCTTACTCAAACTAGGTCAGGGCGTAGCCGTAAATGTACTGCGCAACTTAGGAGTAGATTTTGACACTGCGAAACAAGAAGTCGAGCGTCTGATCGGTTATGGACCTGAAATCCAGGTCTATGGTGATCCTGCCCTTACTGGAAGAGTAAAAAAATCTTTTGAATCTGCAAATGAAGAAGCTGGGGTTTTAGAACATAATTACGTAGGTACTGAACATCTTCTCTTAGGCATCTTAAATCAAGCCGATGGAGTTGCTTTACAGGTTTTAGAAAACTTACATATTGATCCCAGAGAAGTTCGTAAGGAAATTCTTAAGGAATTAGAAACATTCAATCTTCAACTTCCCCCATCATCATCTTCTTCTAATCCTAGAGGAAATTCATCTTCATCCTCTAAATCTTCTTCCCTAGGTCATACTCTGGGAGGAGAAAAAAATGATAAGTTATCGGCATTAAAAGCTTACGGTTATGATTTAACCGAAATGTTTCGTGAGTCTAAGCTTGATCCTGTCATAGGTCGTTCTACGGAAGTAGAGCGCCTGATCCTTATCCTATGTCGCAGAAGAAAAAATAACCCTGTACTTATCGGGGAAGCTGGTGTAGGTAAAACGGCTATCGTTGAAGGATTAGCGCAAAAGATCATTTCCAATGAAGTTCCCGATACTTTACGCAAAAAACGTTTAATTACCCTAGATCTTGCCTTAATGATTGCAGGAACTAAATATCGCGGTCAATTTGAAGAACGTATCAAAGCAGTTATGGATGAAGTCCGCAAACACGGAAACATCCTTTTATTTATCGATGAGCTACATACAATCGTAGGTGCGGGTGCTGCTGAAGGAGCTATTGATGCTTCTAACATCTTAAAACCAGCTCTAGCACGTGGAGAAATTCAGTGTATTGGAGCCACAACAATTGATGAATACCGCAAGCATATTGAAAAAGATGCTGCTTTAGAACGCAGATTCCAAAAAATTATTGTGCACCCACCTAGTGTAGATGAAACTATAGAAATTCTACGTGGGTTAAAAAAGAAATACGAAGAGCATCATAATGTTTCTATTACAGAAGAAGCATTGAAAGCTGCGGCCACTTTATCTGATCAGTATGTTCACGGTCGTTTCCTTCCAGACAAAGCTATTGATTTGCTTGATGAGGCTGGAGCGCGTGTACGTGTCAATACCATGGATCAGCCTACAGAGTTAATGAAACTCGAAGCTGAGATTGAAACTACGAAGCTCGCTAAAGAGCAAGCGATTGGCACACAAGAATACGAAAAGGCGGCAGGATTACGCGACGAAGAGAAAAAGCTTCGAGAACGTCTCTCCAACATGAAACAAGAATGGGAAAATCACAAAGAAGAGCATCAGATTCCCGTGGATGAGGAAGCAGTTGCTCAAGTGGTCTCCTTACAAACAGGTATTCCTTCCGCAAGGCTTACTGAAGCTGAAAGTGAAAAGTTACTTAAGTTAGAAGATACTCTACGTAAAAAAGTCATAGGTCAAGATCAGGCAGTAGCAAGCATTTGCCGAGCTATTCGTCGTTCAAGAACTGGCATTAAAGATCCCAACCGTCCAACAGGCTCATTCTTATTCCTAGGCCCCACTGGAGTAGGGAAAACGTTGCTAGCTCAACAGATTGCCATCGAAATGTTTGGTGGTGAGGATGCTTTAATTCAAGTAGATATGTCTGAGTACATGGAGAAGTTCGCCGCCACCAAAATGATGGGATCGCCTCCAGGGTACGTTGGTCACGAGGAAGGTGGTCATCTTACGGAACAAGTACGTCGTCGTCCTTACTGTGTTGTTTTATTCGATGAGATTGAAAAAGCTCATCCCGACATTATGGACTTAATGTTGCAAATTCTAGAGCAAGGACGTCTTACAGACTCGTTTGGTCGCAAGATTAATTTCCGTCATGCGATCATTATCATGACTTCGAACTTAGGTGCGGACTTAATTAAAAAGAGTGGGGAAATTGGTTTTGGCACTCGATCGAATTTTGATTACAAAGTCATCCAAGAAAAAATCGAAAATGCTGTGAAGAAGCATTTAAAACCGGAGTTTATCAACCGTTTGGATGAAAGTGTCATCTTCCGTCCTTTAGAGAAAGATGCTTTATCTCAGATTATCCATTTAGAAATTAATAAACTGGATTCCCGTTTGAAAAATTACCAAATGGCTTTAAGCATTCCAGATTCCGTGATTTCTTTCTTAGTTACGAAAGGCCACTCTCCAGAAATGGGAGCACGACCCTTACGTCGAGTTATTGAGCAGTATCTTGAAGATCCTCTTGCGGAGCTTTTGCTTAAGGAGTCTTGCCGTCAAGAAGCGAGAAAGCTTCGTGCTAGTCTCACAGAAGATCGAGTAACTTTCGAGCGCGAGGAAGAACAATCTGAAAGTATTCCGGCAACTATACCGACTGGGGAGTCATAGAAATCTCTATGACCCCACCGCCTAGGCACCGCTCTCCGTCATAGAAGGCAATAGCTTGCCCTGGGGTGATTGCCTTCACGGGTGAAGCAAATCGCACGAGAACTTCATCTTCTCCTCTAAGTAGAATTTCACATTCCTCGTCATTGGAACGATAGCGCACTTTTGCGCTGCATGTTGTTATCGATTTTGGAGAAACAAACCAATTCAATTCTCTGGCTGTAAGTTCTGTTTGATATAGCAAGGGATGATCTTCTCCTCGTACTATATACACAATGTTTTTCTCCATATCCTTACCAACAACGTAACATGGTTTTTCTGACCCCCCAAGATCCAATCCTCGTCGTTGGCCTATAGTGTAGTAATGCGCGCCTTCGTGATGACCTACCACCCTCTGAGAATCATAATCCACAATATTACCTTCTAAGTTGGGTACAAACTTCTCTAGGAAACTTTTAAACGGCCGCTTCCCAATAAAACAGATTCCTGTACTGTCTCTTTTTTGAGCTGTAGCCAGGCCTGCTTGAGCAGCAATAGAACGCACTTCTGTTTTTGTCTTATCTCCCAGGGGGAAAATCACATTCTCTAAAGATTCTTTTCGCGTTCCACATAAAAAATAGCTTTGATCTTTTTGGGGATCAATTCCACGAAGTAAATTCACACCATTTTCATCTGGGGATACCCTGCAGTAATGTCCTGTAGCCAAGAAATCACCCCCCAACTCACGAACCTTTTTCTGAAGCAAATCAAATTTGATTTCACGATTACAAAGAACATCGGGATTCGGCGTATAACCTTCAGAATATCCTGTAAGAAAACGGGAAAAAACCCTCTCTCGATATTCTTTAGCAAAAGATACTGTGTAGTAGGGAATATCCAACTGCCCAGCAACTTTTTCAACATCTTCATAATCTTTAGCTGTAGAACAAAGACCTTCACCGTCTTCTTCTTCCCAGTTCTTCATAAAAAGTCCCAGGACCTTATACGAAGTATAATTTTTTAAAAGATAGGCGACTACAGAGGAGTCTACTCCCCCCGACATAGCAACAACAACAGTTTTATTCATAATCAACTAAAAAGCAAAAGACTATAGAAAGAATTACTTTATGTTACGCATGGAATATTTTTTTTTAATTTTTACCACTATATTTTAGGGAATTCCTTAGTATTAAGTCTTTCTAATTCTTGAAGTTTTTACCTCTATACTGGTGAGCTTTATGAATAGGAAAAGCAATCCCTAAAGCTCCTTATAAGATCATGTATTATAACAAACTATTGAAACATTGGGGATTCATTTGAAAAAAAAGGCTCCCTATAAAACAGGGAGCCTTAGAATTATGATTTCAGTGATATTTTACCCTAAGAAAACGGTTAGCAATATTAGTTCTAATTTCCTTCATAATCTATCATTGCCAGCAGACGCATCTGCATTACCGATAGTTGGTTAAGAATGCGGGTGCAGTCACTACACGTATCAGTCCAAATACCAATGATATCATCTGAACAACGATCAACTCGGAGTTTCCCTTCTTGAAGATCTTGGAATAGAGTCTCAACGCGATTAATATCTTTTTTCAAAGTCCGTATATTTTTTCTATAAGAATCCAGTTCCTGATTTATATCTTCATATAAGGCGAGATAATCTTCTTTTTTCATGATCCTGGGACGGGCATCCCACATTTTCTCAATAGCACGTTTCCCTGAAGGCTTCCATCCTTTGCTGAACTTCAGGTCTTCTTCTCCTAAATGCTGTTTGTAATCCCCTATAAAGAGATCTCCTGCTCTGTCCCTTTGTCGTCTCTCTCTAGAAGCCTGTACACCTCTAGCAAGAATCTCATCAAATTCATCGTCATCACTTAATAAGTCGGAGCTCTCGCTAGGTAGATCCTGAGGATGGAGGGTATCATCCTCTTGAGCAAATTGTGCGTCAGTTGCTTCAACGATTTTTTGTTCTAAGTTTTGAGCATCCTGCTGCATTTTTGAGCTTAAATGCCTATACATAAATTCCATCTCATCAAGCTGCTCATTCAAGGTCTGCAAACTATTCTGCAAAGTATTGTAGTGTGTATAAAAGTCTTCGCGATCCAAAGCCATTGTTTGATCAGCTTGTAGTGTAAGTTTCAACATACCCATTAGAACGTCTTGATGACGGGTCATGTCTTTAAGGAGATTTATATCGATCGAGGATTTCAGATCATTCAGTAACTGTTTTTTGTTTGTCTTTGATCTCTTTAGTATTGCCTTTATCGCATAGGACATACTTAAAACTGCAATCCCTATACCTATAGCAGCAGCTACAATCATAGGTAAAGCAAGAAGCCCCCCAGGAATTAATGCAGCAGCAACTGCAACAGAGGCAATGCCCCCAGCGACTAATCCTAAAGTTATTCCGGCATGAACCTTCTTCATCGTCTTGCTTAGAGTTTGCATCTTTAAAGAAAAGACACCGCCACTCTTGGATAATCCGGAGATAATGTTGTTTCCTAAATTGACAAGGATCTCTTTTTTTCTAACGACACTAGAGTAACTTTCATCACGCTGAGAGAATTCCTCCTCGGAATGCACGGATTGCCATTCCTTCAGTAATCTTGAGCAATACTGATAATTGTCAGTAATCTGATTGAAACTTTCAAGAAGCTCAAGACCCTCTTCTCTATCTATTTGCTCTAGAATGCTCTGTTCATTCTTTCCCAACTTCATATTTAAATGGGAAAATTTATCCACCATAAGGTTATATTTAAGCCCGATCTCCTCTGGAGTCCCATTACTTGGGGATATCTCTTCACTCCTCCAAATCGTGCGGATATTATTCAGGCGCTTCTTATCAATAGCACCCCTCTTCATGTTGTTCGCCAAGGAGTGTACGGAAGCAAACAACATGCTTCCCCCAAGGCCTAGCAATGCGCCTCCTAAGGCTAGAGATATAGGCAAACCGATTGGAGTTCCCACGAGAAGAAAAATGGAAGCGAAAACAGATAAAACAGCTAGGACAATTCCCACAACCTGCAAGGCTCTAGCAGTTTTCGGATTGTTATCTAAGAATGACTTTCCAATCTCTACCCGATTCAAGTTGGGACTTTGATATATAGGCTTTAACTCAGACATAATAAAAAAGAAAAAAAATGAAACAACTTATTTATATAATAACTCTTTTGTTTCAATTAATTATAAAAAAAGATCTGAGAGATATTAAAAGAAAAAGTTTTCATCAAAAAAAAGAGACAGAACCCTATAAGGCTCTGTCTCTTATGTTTTTCTTCTTTTTCTTAAATACATTTTAGGGAGTCGGCTTGGGTGGGGGCGTCGTTCCTCCTGTAGAGGAGGTAGAATCTGAAGCATTGGCAATAATGATGGCTCCAACGATCATGGCGATAACTGTAACGACCGTGGTACATACAGAGATACTTGTATGTGTACGACGTTTAGCAACGCAGGATGAACAAGGCCAATCAGTCTCTGAGGAGTCACAACGGTATTGCTTGGCAGAAAGATAGCTTTTTACGTTTGTATTTCCTGCAGATGCAGCTACACCGTAGTAGTCATCTGTAACTAAGTTGTTAGCAACTTGATTTTGCTTATCAGAAGAATCCGACTTAACGTTTTGAGAAGGCTCTTGAGCATTTTGTTCGTTGCGGGCACTTCTTCGAGTATTCGATGCTTTCTGAGCACGCACTTGAGGATTTACTGAAGAATTACGTTTAACCTTAACAGCTGCAGCTTTTTCAACATCATAACGTAATGTTGAAGTAATTTTCCCGCCCCGAGCAATTTTATTTTCTTTTACTCGAGCTTCAAGAGCCTCTCTGGAAGACTTTCTCTTAGCTATTCTTTGTTCTCTAGCCAGATCTTGGATCAGTTTATCTCTTTCTTTTAAAGCAACAGCTTCTGCATCAGGACGAACAAAAATAGGCAATACAGGCCCGTCCTTAAACTCACGCACAACTTGATTTTCTTCTTTGCTTTCAGAGAGGATTTTAGCTTCTCTATTCACAACCATCGTTTTCAAGAAAGATCTAGGCGTCTTACTGGAAGATTCACGAACTCTTGCACCGGCTTGCTCGTGCATTTCAGTTTTTTCTCTAGCAGATAGATCGGATGTACTTATAGCCGAATCATTAACAACGAGGTTATCAAAAGCAGGTTGATCACCCTCTTTAACAATTGTTGTTTTCAGGAACCACCCCGGTGTCTCATTACTAGGAGTTCCGATAAGCATACCGGTTCGTTTTTTCATCTGATTGCTTACAACAGCATTTTGCTCGCAACCACGGGCTTTTTTGCATCTTCGAGAATACTGTCCCCCACGAGTTAGGAGAGCTAGAGCTCTATTTTGAACAAAGCTTTCACAAACACCGATACCTTCATGAATTTGTTGATTAAGAGAGACCTGTTCTTTCTTTCTCTTTTCTTCCCTCAGACGGCGTTTCTCTAAAAAAGAGAGGCTTTGTTTTTGACGCTCTTGTCTTCGATCTCGTTTCTCTTGATTAAGCTTACTGACTAATAGAAGGGAGGATCTATTGACTTCTTTATCCTTTCCGGCTTCTTTTTCTTTTTGTTGTGCAAGTCTATGTTCTTGAATCTTTTGCAATCGTAGCTCTTTCTTGTTTGGCCTACTTTCCAAAGCAATTAAAGATTCATCAACATACGAGGAGCTAACTTCAAAAGGAGAAACCGCAGCACTTGCGTAACTGACAGAGTGGGAAAAAGTTAACAAAATGGAAAGCATTGCAAGTTGCGAAGTGCGCTTAGAACTCATCATGCCGCTATAATCTCCTAGATCAGCCTATGAGATCACCATAACAACAATAGGACTTTTTTCACAACTTGGAGTTGCAAATCTTTTATAGAGATTGATTGTTAATGGATTTGCGATTCCCAATTCTTAATATAAGCAAGAAGTTGTTCTTTTTCTGGATGGCTTATCAGAAAATTTCTTGCTTCTAAAGACATTCCAAGATGGACTATCTTATTTACTAAATTTAAATGACTTTTATCCTGGGATGCAAAAAGGAAAAATAGGATATTCACAGGTTTTCCATCCAGTGCTCCAAAATCAATACTTGTTGATAGGAACATAGGAACAACAACATCATAATATGCATTGAGAAGAAAATCCTTTGCATGAGGAAGAGCAATGCCCCCTCCGATACCTGTAGACATGAGGCTTTCTCGATAAGTAAGCATTTCGAAAAGCACGCTGGCATCAAGATTAAATTTCTCTGCGATGTAAGAAGATGCGTATTGCAAAGCTTCAGCTTTGTTATTTACTGAAATGTCGCGGATAATCCCTCCACGATAAATCGCTTTATATAGGCTATATTTTAAAGAGAGATCTCGGAAATCCTCGTCTTTCTTCTCATCTTTTTCTAATCCCACAAGAACTTGATTATTCAGAATCCAATCTTCTATTTCTTCTCGATTGAATCTATGTTCGTTATTCATCCTGTAACTAGGGATAGCCCCTTCTTCTAGCCATCTACGAACCGTATTTTCAGAAACATCCAACAAGGATGCTAGCTCTTCTAATTTTAAATCCATAACCACTACATTCCCAAAAACACATTCATAACTTCTTCAATCGTTGTCACTTGCAGCAGCTTTTGACGTCGAGATTCATCTCTAAGAGAAAGAGTCAATGTAGATAACAGCTTGAGATACTCAGCTTGAGCATTATCAGGTCCACCGATCAAAAATACCAGACGCACCAATGCCCCGTCTATGGCATCCCAAAGAATGCCTTGAGAATGAATCCCTATAGCAATGAAAAAGTCGGAACAACTATTCAATTTACCGTGTGGAATAGCCACGCCCATACCGATACCTGTGGACATGATATTTTCACGAGCAACTAGTGCTTGGAAGAATTCTTCTTTATTCTCAAGTAGGCCTGCGGCACTAGCAAGATCGGTAAGATCTTGAAGAATCTCCTCCCGAGAGTTTTTATTTAAAAACATAACGAGATTAGGAGATAAAAGAGAAAACAAGGAAAAATCGGGTTGACTCTCACAATAGAAAGGCATGTCACTTCTCTCCGGTATGCCCAAAACCTCTACTTCCCCGAGATGTTGTCGTTAATCCTTCTTCTTGATCCACGACTATAAACTTTGCCTGGACTACAGGAGCAACTACAGCTTGAGCAACGCGCATTTTGGGCTCAATAATAAAAGTACTTTCTCCAAAATTTGCCAGTATAATGCAAACTTCGCCACGATAGTCGGCATCTATTGTTCCCGGAGAATTAACAACCATAATCCCGTGTTTTAGCGCTAACCCGCTACGTGGACGCACCTGAACCTCGTAACCCTGGGGAATCTGCATTTTTATTCCCGTAGGAACTAACACTCGTTGCCCTGGCAACACAGCAATAGGTTCTTCAATATTAGCTCGAAGATCGGCTCCAGAAGCGCCTTCTGTGGCATATTCAGGAAGATCCACTCCAGATTCTAACTCACAAAATATAGTCATAAGAACAGTGCCGTGGTTACTAAGAATCTCGGGTATGATGTGTCATTCACCGTCATCTGTCAATAAAAAAATTTCTTTAAGTGTCTTGGATAGATCCCTAGGAGCTTTGTCCTGGCCGCCAGTGTATTCTTGAGCACAAAAGTAATCAAGTAAACTCTGCAAAGTATTCTTCAATTGTTTTCTCTCAACCACTTTATCAATCATACCGTGTTCGAGAAGAAATTCGGATTTTTGAGCACCTTCTGGGAGATCTTCACCTATAACTTGGGCGACTACTCGAGGACCAGCGAAGCAAATAAGAGCTTTAGGCTCTGCAATAATGACATCACCTAAAGAAGCGAAAGAAGCTGTAACTCCCCCAGATGTAGGATTGGTCAATACGGAGATATAGGGAAGGCCGGCTTCATGTAATTTGGCTAGGGCTGCGGACGTTTTTGCCATCTGCATCAAAGAGAATACGGATTCCTGCATCCGCGCGCCGCCAGAAGCGCAAACGATAATGACAGGCAGCTTAGACTCTATAGCCTTTTCCACAAGGCGGGTAAGTTTTTCACCAACCACCGCCCCCATAGAGCCTGCCATGAAGCTGAAGTCCATAACAGCTAAGGCTACAGGATGTTCTCCTATGGTACAGATACCAACAAGAACCCCCTCACTTTCCGGGTTGTCCTTCCTAGCCTTAGCCAAACGGTTTGGATAGGTATCGGTATCGACAAACTTCAGTGGATCTTGTGATTTTAGATTTGTATATAGAGGCCGCCAGGAATCTTTATCCGCAAGCAGTTTTATCCTCTCAGCTGCGGTAATCCGGTAATGGTACGAGCATTTGGGGCAACAATTGAAGTTTTGTCCTAGTTCATTGGCATGAATCATCTCATGACAATGCGTGCACTTTAACCACCCGCTAAAACCGTCAGCTTTTATCTTTTGCACTTTAATCTTAGGTTTGTCGTAAGAAAATAAACGCACAAGCTACCTAACCCAAATTTTTAGCATAAGCAATTTTAAAATAAATCTATTAAGCCTTCAATTAAAAATACTCTTTTATTTAGTTATTTCAGAAAATCTTTTTTCAATATATCCCCAATTAATCACTCGAGGAATTGCTTTTAAATAATCTAATCTAACGTTTTTATACTGGAGATAGTAAGCATGCTCCCAAACATCCACTCCGAGAAGAGGCACCTTTCCAGTGGTCGCCTCTAGGGGATCCTGGTTTACCGTTGCTTGTAACATAAGCATCTGTTTTTTGGGACAAAAAGCTAGCCAAGCCCATCCCGACCCTTGAATTGGCGCTGCAAATTCAATAAATTCCTTTAAAAAATTGTCAAAAGTCCCCCAGAATTTTTCAATAAGCTTGAGTAATTCGTGTTTTGGGGGAACTCCACCACCGCGATCTATGGGGGCAAGCATTTCCCAAAAAAGAGAGTGATTGATGTGTCCCCCGCCATTAAAACGTATGGAGGGCTCTAGGGAAATAAGACGCGTAAGGTCTTGCTGCACACCGGCGACCTCTGCTTTCTTTAAAGCATCATTCAAATTATTTACATAAGCTTGATGATGCTTTTGGTGATGTAGGTGCATAATCTCGGCACTAATCACAGGTTCTAGAGCGTCGTAATCGTAGGGCAATTCGGGTAAAGTATAGGGTACAAGGGTCATAAAGAAGTCCTTCTTGAGTCTATCAAGAGCATTATTTGGAGATATTCTAATTTCATGGGTGCATTTTGCTCCTTAGTTTCTTATAGGCGAAGATAACATAAGAGCAAAAATCTAGTCCCTTTCTGCAGCATCAGTGTAGATGTGCTAAAGATATTACTACAAGCGGATTTTAAATTTATTATTCAGACTCTATAGAGAAGAATTTGTCTTTAAAATTGGCTATAAATAGCTCTAATTTCTTCAAGCTTTCCTTTTCTCTTTGTCTCTGTTCTTGTTTATTCTCTGCTAACGAGTCGTAATGATTTGCAAGTTCAAAATATAGTTTTATTTTTGGTTCTGTTCCTGAAGGACGAACAATGATTTTCCCACCATTTTGATAGTAATAGCATAGCATGGACATCTTTGGCAGGGACAATTTGTATGTAGTTCCTGAGGAAATATTCACTCCCATTCCCTGATGATAATTTTCAAATATTTCCACGGCATGCCCTGGAAGAGACATTGTAGAAGGATCCCGTGATGCCAGTTTCTCTATTTGAGACTTCATAAAACTTTCCTTTCCAATTTCAAAAGACAAGGACTGCGTTTTATTCATGAAATACCCGTGAGTTTCGTATAGATCTAAGATAGCATCTCTAAGAGTTTTTCCTTGGAGCTTTTGATGCAAAGCAGCTTCTGTAATTAATGCTGAAGCAATAACAGCATCCTTGTCACCTGCATGCGTTCCATAAAGATAGCCAAAGGATTCTTCAGCGCCGAACACAAACCTTTCCAAACTTCCTTTCCAAGCTTCTATTTTCTCTCCGATATATTTAAAACCCGTCCCGACATTAACGATACCGCAACCATAAAACTCTGTAATAGCTGCTAGCATTTCTGTAGTTACCAAACTTTTAACAATCTTATCTCCTTTACCTAAAGGAGAGCGATTTGACCACGCACGCAAAATATGATCAGCAAGCAGACAAGCGATTTGATTTCCGTTAAATATGTAGGGTTGACTCTCATCCAAACACACCACTCCTAGACGGTCTGCATCAGGATCTGTGGCTATAAAAATATCATCCTGATTTTTCATCATTTGCTCAATTCCCAAGGTGAGAGCTTCGGGATCTTCGGGATTTGGCAAACATACCGTGGGAAAATCTCCATCAGGAATTGCTTGCTTTTCAACAAGTTTCACCATAGGGAAGTTCCAATCGCGTAAAACGCGAGGCACCATGGAGATGCCTGTACCGTGTAGTGGAGAGTAACTTACATGAATAGACTTTCCAGAAATACGATTGTCTTCGGAATAGAGCTGGAGCTTGTTCACTGTTTCCGTATACAATGTTTCGTACTCTTCTCCTATGAGATGAATGTAAGGATGTTTCATAGAGTCGACGAGAAAAATCTCGTCTACGTTTGCCAATTCTTGAATAATTTCCTGATCTAGGGGAGGCAAGACCTGCCCTCCAGAAGCCATATAGACTTTGTATCCGTTATATTCAGGAGGATTATGAGAAGCTGTAATCATTACTCCTGCCAAAGCCTGTTCAGATTTTAGAGTAAAGGAAACAACAGCCAAAGGTTCGGGATTCTTAAACACGAGAGCATGAATATTATTTCCGGCTAAAACCCTAGCAGTTTCTTGAGCAAAATCGTAAGAGTGATGACGTGTATCGTAGCCTACCACCACCCGAATGGGATCCCCGGGATGAGGATTGTGTTTTTTTAATACTTGAACTAATCCCTGAGTCGCTCGTCGTATAGTCAAGACATTGATTCTATTGGTCCCCCATCCCATAGGACTACGCAATCCCCCTGTGCCAAAAGCAAGAGTTTTGCCAAACAACTCCTCAAGACGCTTTGGATCTTTGTTTAAAAGCTCAACTATCGCCTCTCTATCGTCTTTACCAAAATCACAAGACAGCCAAGTCAGGATATTCTTTGCTGTTATAGAGTTGCACTGAGATTCTATTTGCTTCTGAAGACGCTCCATACAAAAATCCTAAAAACAAATCGCGATCTTATGCTGTCATAACATAAAAACAGCTCTAGGCAAACAATTTCGTGTATTTATCTAGAATAAAGAAATTTTTTAAGAAATCGGGATCCCTACTGATGAGAAAACAAGAAGAAGAGCAGTTTCTTGTACTTGAGGAAAATAAAGATCCGTAGGATAAGGTCCGACAAAAAAAACGCCTTGCCCGGCCCTCTCTCCTGATAGAGCTAAAAGCAACTGACAATCCTCTTCTCTATCGGCAATTGTATCTCCGGGGAACACCCAGAAATCTCCGACCAAAGATAATTTAGGTCTATGCACAAGATCTGCGGCAAAAGCATCCAGGCGTCGTTTTTTAACCAAAGTTAATACTTCGGGGAGGGAACGGAAAATATTTTCTCTCCAGCGCACATCGAGTGTATTTTTAGATACTGATGTCACGAAGTTTCTTATTTTTTTTCCCAAAAAGAAACAATCGCTGGTAGACACCAGATCTTCGAATAATATACTACCTTGATTTTGAAAATAGCGCAGGTGTTCTAAGTGTAGAACATGCCTCATACTTATCCATTTAAGAGAATGCAATCAAAAGCACTATAGACTTTAAGCCCTTTTCCGCCTATAAAAAAACTCCGATAACTAATGTGTTATATTGTAATAGGGCAACATTTCATAATTTTATGAATAATCTGATCAACATTAAAGAAGTTGAAGCTAAATTAAAATTTACTTTTACTCAACCGCAACTCTTAGTTACAGCTCTCACCCACCCTTCATATAGGAATGAGACTGTAACTATTACCGAAGATAGCGAGCGTTTAGAATTTTTGGGAGACGCGGTATTGTGCTTAATTGTCACCGAACACTTATTCCTCTTATTTCCTTCTATGGATGAAGGGACTTTATCTACTGCGCGAGCAGCATTGATTAATGCAGTTTCTTGCTGCCAATACACTGATGCGTTAGGATTAGGAGAATATTTGCTTATAGGTAAAGGAGAAAGAATTCAAAATGAGCGGGGGAGAACTTCTGCTTATGCGAATTTATTTGAGGCTATTTTAGGCGCTGTTTATCTCGATGGAGGTTTAGCCCCAGCGAGACAAATCACAGTTCCTTTACTACCATCAAAAAAGGATATCCTTCCCCTTATGTTAGGAAATCCCAAAAACCGCCTACAACAGCTCACGCAAAAACAACTACGAACGTTACCCGTATACCAAAGCACACCGTGGATATCACCACAAGGCGCTCCAGGTTACCACATTCGTGTGATAGTAAATGATGAGATCTGGGGAGAGGGATTTGCCTTATCGAAAAAAGAAGCCGAGAAACTTGCTGCTCAAGAAGCTTTAGACGCCAATGACTACAAAGATAAAAACACAGTGGACCTGTAATGAGTGTGGGGCTAGCGCGCCTAAATGGTTAGGCCAATGTCCGGGATGCTTACAATGGAACACTCTTATTGAAGAACACATCTCTCCTTCTCAAAATGCAAGAAGGCTGCGACCGCAAGCAACTGCGGTATCTTTAAATACCGTGGAGCTTCGCGAAGAGGAGCGCTTGTGTATAGGAGAGCCTGGCTGGGATCGCATTTTAGGTGGTGGAGCTGTTCGTGGAAGTCTTACTCTGTTGGGTGGAGATCCCGGTATCGGTAAATCTACTTTGCTTTTACAAACCTCGGCAAAGTTTGCCAGTCGAGGTTACAAAGTCCTTTATGTTTGCGGAGAAGAATCTGTAACACAAACATCGCTAAGAGCACGTCGTTTACAAATTTCCCACGCCAATATTTATCTTTTTCCCGAAACGAACCTCGATGACATAAAGCAGCAAATTACAACGCTGCATCCCGATGTTTTAATTATTGATTCTATTCAGATTGTATTTAATCCTACCCTACATTCATCCCCAGGATCTGTGGCCCAAGTACGAGAAGTTACTTCTGAGCTAATGCACATTGCCAAGCAATCACAAATTACGACTTTTGTTATTGGTCACGTAACAAAATCAGGAGAAATTGCTGGCCCCAAAGTTTTAGAACATCTTGTAGACACCGTTCTTTATTTTGAGGGCAATTCGCATGCAAACTACCGTATGATACGTTCTGTGAAAAATCGTTTCGGCCCAACGAATGAATTACTTATTTTATCTATGCATACTGAGGGATTAAAAGAGGTCACTAATCCTTCCGGACTCTTTCTACAAGAAAAGATTACCGAAACCACAGGTTCCACTATCATTCCTATTATCGAGGGATCTGAAACTCTGCTTGTTGAGATGCAAGCTTTAGCCTCATCTTCTCCTTTTGCCAATCCCATTAGAAAAACCTCTGGGTTTGATCAAAATCGATTTTTATTACTCTTAGCTGTTCTAGAAAAGCGTGCTCAAATAAAATTACATACTTCTGATGTATTTCTTTCTATAGCTGGAGGGTTAAAAATTACAGAACCAGCTGCAGATTTAGGCGCTGGATTAGCCGTAGTTTCCTCACTATACAATCGTCTCTCTCCTCAAAAATACACATTTACCGGAGAAATAGGCTTGGGAGGGGAAATCCGTCACGTCACCCATTTAGAAAGACGTCTTAAAGAAAGCAAACTTATGGGTTTTGAAGGAGCTGTTATTCCTGAGGGACAAATCTTGGGTTTATCCTATGAAATTAAAGATCTCTTAGATATTCGAGGGGTGAAAACTATAAAAGATGCTATCCGATTGTTACACTGATCCCTTTCTCTCTGATTTTTGCTTAGGCAGACGCCCTCTACGCATAGCTTCTAGAAAATCCACCCTAGCCAAGGCTCAGGTATATGAATGTGTTCGGCTTCTTCGCTCATGGTTCCCCAAACTTTGGATTCAAATACAAACAGTCAATACCCAGGGAGACAAGGATAAAACAACCCCCTTACGTCTTATAGAAAATTCCCAATTTTTCACAGATGCCGTTGATAAGCTTGTTCTTTCCGGCAACAGCCATTTGGCTGTACACTCTGCTAAAGACCTTCCGAATCCTCCGGTCACCACTATTATTGCCATAACCCAAGGTTTAGATCCTGCGGATCTTTTAGTATATGGGAACCGCTACCTATGGAAACGTTTTCCAAAAAATCCTAAACTAGGAAGCTCTTCTTTGCGTCGTGAAGAAATACTAAAAAAACTATTTCCTGCAGGGAAAATTCTCCATATTCGCGGAACTATAGAAGAAAGATTGGAGCAACTGGAAAGCGGAAAATATGACGCTATTATTGTTGCAAAAGCGGCAGCACTCCGACTACACTTGAAATTACCGTACACAGAAGAGCTCCCCCCTCCCTACCATCCTCTTCAAGGACGTTTAAGCGTTACCGCAGCAAAAAACATAGAATCTTGGAAAAAGCTTCTATACCCTTTGAACACTTCAGACATCACTCAAGAAAATACCTTGAGCCTCATTTAATCTAAAAACATGACTTGCTTCTACTTTTACAATGATTTTAATAATAGAAATTAAAATCTATCCTTGATTACTGAAAACAAACTCCTCATACATTAATAAGCAACATACCTATTCCATTCATACATATTCATGAGGTCAGATGATGTTTTCGGTATACATTACCCTACCCACCCACATGCACACCTCTGAGAAGAATACGTTTATATTTGTTCCGGGAACAAAAATCTCAGTATGCAAAACTGCATATTTTCCGGAACTGAGCATGCGTTTCTTAGTTACCCCACTCATAGGACTTATTTTTACTATTTTCTTAATCTATCGTAGATTCACGATAATGCGCGCCGCATATTCAAAATTAGATTATACACCAAATAAACACTGTGAGGATAAACTCTGTTCTCGCTTACATCCAGAATATTACATTCCTCTAGTAACTACCGGGATTTTAGGGGGAATAGGAGCCCTAATTCCCCTACTTGTCCTCGGAATTGTTATGTGTATGATTATGAAAATTTTAAAAAAACTCTGTATTTTTATTTGAGTACATGAGAAAATTTTTTAGTTTGTTTTCCTCCCCCGCCCCAAAATTTCTGATTTTTTGAACTCTAGCTCTGAAACAACGAGAGAAAATCGTCCTGGATATGGTTCTAGGCAAACTTATGAAGCTTAAATTTCAACCCAGGTAGTTTCTTATGCTTAAGGTTTTTATATACATTCCAGCACACACCCACTTAGATACAAACGGAACAACTTCGGAACAACCCAAATCTACTTCACTCCGTGTCCCTCAAGATGTGATAAATCCCAGCACGGGGACCCTCTACTTAATGAGAATTCTCTCGTCTCTCCCACTCATAGGACTGTTCATGGCTAGTTATTTCCTCTATCAAAAACATTGTGTGATGAAATCACAATATGCCAAATTAGCATATGAACCGAATAGCGCATGTTCGAACACGACCTGTTCTCGACTAGCCCAAAGTCACCTCAACTCATTTATTCTGATGTCTACGTTGGGAGGACTGGGCCTTCTAATCCCAGCCCTAGCAATTCTGTTCTTGGTTGAACAACTCCTAAATTGTTGTTGTTGTTAACACTCCCAAACTCGAGAACAATTGTAGAAATATCTCCCACATACGATTCTCTACCTCATACCTATGGGACAATGCGAGCATTTTCTTTAATAAGAAATAACGCATCTGCTCACTATCCCCGGGTATGAGGGCAAAGTCTTAATCGAAACTCTTTATTTACAAATAAAACTCCTTTGAAAAGCATTATTTTAACTCATCTCGTCCGAAACTATTTCCTTTAATAAGTAAAGGTTTAACAAAGCTTAGTTTAATCAAGTTAAGATTTCTTTGCTTTAATAAAAGCCGTAGAACTAATTTAGCCGTGATAATAAAATAGATTCTGTTCGGAATTTTTTTAGTTGAAGTAAAGTCAAATACAACTGGTTTAGGTCTAATTTAAACAGATAGGGGGCATTTATGGGGATTATTCAGATTCCTCGACACACACACGTCAATAAAGACGGGAGTGTTTGTGAAGCTGCCGCCTCTATGTTCCCAGAGGCCATCCATGGTTGCCCCATGGCTCCAGAATCCATGATGAATAGGCTGCAACACATTCCCCTAGTCTTAATCCCTTTGATTGGTCTGATCTATGCGGGGGTATTCTATTATAGATACACTAAGGCTTTGACTGCTCTTAAAGAGATTAATGACTTCACCCCAAATACCAAGTGTCCTCCATGCCGAGAAACAGCCTACGCCATGTGGTCACCTATAGTCATTTCTTTGTGTGGAGGTTTAGGACTTCTGTTACCTCTGCTTATTCTACTTATCCCGATTCTTTTAATTATTGGCCTAGCTAAAGCCGTTATAGGCATGGGTCAAGGCATTATCAAGGGAGCAAAACATTGTCTGGGAAAATAAGCCGAATTTATAACGCCTCCTCTATATACAAGGCTTTAAAGCTATTTCGGGATACTTTGCTCGAGAGTGCATAGCGCTATACAATGTTTTGACCATAGTCTCACAAATTGTTGTAAGCTCATCTAAAGTTACTGGGGATTCTGCAAATTGCCCATCGTGCATTTTCCCCGCTACAATCTTATCCACAAGTTCTCGTAAGTCTACCATGCTTGTTCTCTCCAAAGAACGTGCCGCCGCTTCGAATGAATCAGCGATCATGATAATTGTAGATTCTTTAGAAGAAGGTTTCCTTCCCGAATAACGAAAAAGTTTCTCATCCAAAGCTCCTGTAGTAGGGTTATTTTGCAAATGTAGATGGTAAGGAGCAAGAATTACAGAAGTTCCATGATGTTCTTCAATAACTTGAATAAAAGAATCTGGTAAACCAGCCTTTTTTGCCAACTCTACTCCCTCAGGAATATGTTGTTTTATCATTTTCACACTTTCTAATGGGGAAAGATTATTTTGTTTCGTCCCGAGCATTTGATGATTTTCTAAGAAAAATCCCGGATTAACTAACTTACCAATATCATGATATTGTGCTGCAACACGACAGAACAGCCCATCAGCATGAATAGCGTTAGCTGCAGATTCCGCAAGAATACCCACCAATACAGAATGCTGATAAGTACCCGGGGCTTCTTCAAAGAGGCGTTTTAATAAGGGATAATCGGAGTCTAGATATGCCAGTAAATGATTATGCGTACAGGCACCAAAAAAGGACTCAAAGACAGGGATCAACGCCCCAACTCCTAAAGCTGTAATTAAACTGTAGACAAAGCTCCCTATGCAATCGATGCGGAAAGTTTTGATAGAGGCAACTCCGCAGAACAAACGCAATCCTGTTAAAATTAATGTGGATACCCACCACAGCCTCATACAACACCAAAATATTGAGGATAAATGCGTCACGCGTTTTAACGTGAATAAGATTCTCCAGGAACTTAGAAGATTTACAGCTATGAATAAGTTATGATTCCAAATGTCAGACTCTAGGGTATAGAGAACTCCTAGGAATGTGCAAGAAACCCCGGCAAGAGGAATTCCCACAAGATGACCAAGGAGAATGGCTGTAAAAGGAAGAATAAGAGGGCAAACCAGATAAGCTTCCCAACTTTGAGGACCTAGAGCATAGAGAGTCTCTGTAATCTTTACACCGATTAAAGACAGTGAGAAGATTGCAATATAAAGCATAAAACGTTTTGGAGAGATTAACAACTCTGGACAAAACATAACCAAAGAGCGGTATCCCCAAATTAAAATGACCGCAACCAATAAGAGAACACCTAAAAATCCACGATAGGAAAACAGAGTTGTTGAGGAGGCAAGTTGGTGGCGTAAACAACGAAGAATTTTAACGTCTCTTTCACTAATTCTTTGATATTGTTTTATAATAGGACGTCCCTTAGGGAAGTACTCTGTGCGTCGTGTTCCTAATAAGTCTCCCTTAATGTAGCCGGATTTTTCTTTATCAACGGCAATATCCAAAGATTTTTCTTGTAAATTATTTATAATGTACGTTCTGCAAGATGGGGGACAATTTTCAGATTTTAGAAAATTATCCACGTGTGCGAGACATTGATGTATAACGTCTCTCAAATCTGCGCTTACATGAATTCTTAGTAGACTATCTCTTTCTTTTAGAGCCGAGGGACGCAAATGTAGATCTTGAAGGCATGTTGCTGTAGAGTTATCTATAAATCCTACAGCCTTAAGAAAATCTTGAGTTTTTTTTAGCCATTGGCGTGTTTCTTCTTCTTCGGGCTCTTCAAAATATGTGTGGTTACAAATACGATAGACTTTCCCGAACACCTCGGGCACTTGTGCAGTTTTACTATAAAACGCGTGCACATTCCAACTTATAGAAAAGTCAATAGGAGAGTTAATGGACACCTGAGCGATATCTCCATCCTTATACATAGGAATGTGAAGAACTCTCAGATAAATAAAAAAGAACAGCACTAGGCCAGAAAAAACTGTAATGCCTAAATAGCAAAAGCACCTCAACCAATGTCGCCCTACTTCAGAAGTAGAGCTGTCATGATGAGTTTCCCGACCATCTTCCATTTGCTTGATCATATGCTCAATACAGGATACATCTATTAGTTTCAGCTATCACACCAAAGAACAAAATACCGTGGTTATTAAAAAGGGATACTTCGTCCTTTTCACAAATAAACTCTGTCACTTGCGAACAAGAAAACTCTAAAAATTTCATAGCAAATGACATTACCTAAAGCACATTATCATGATTCACGCACTTTGCTCTATTTTGATTAAGAATTTCATACTATTGACTATAACTTGATATATGACAAAGAAAAATGACTCTCTATCGAAGGATTTCACTCTTCTAAAAAACATTATCTTCTACCTAATGCGCGAATATTTTCATTAAAGGAGGACAATTTCCATAGCTTTATACTATAGTGGACATAGAAAAAATCTTTCCCAACTGCAAATTTGTTAACGAGAACATTTCTGGGACAACCAATCTAAAAATCTCAGAAAAAATAGTCACCTGAATTAAATAAAAATATCCTCGTAATAAATTTTATAGGAAAAACAAATGACGCCTGCAACATACCAAGTTTCTTCTAGAAAGTATCGTCCCCAAACCTTTTCCGAAATTCTTGGGCAAGATGCTGTGGTTACTGTTTTAAAAAATGCCCTGCAGTTTCAACGTGTAGCGCATGCGTACTTATTCTCAGGAATTCGAGGAACGGGAAAAACAACCTTAGCAAGAATTTTTGCAAAAGCGTTAAATTGCACAGAGCCAACTGCGAATAATGAGCCTTGCAATCGTTGTTGTATATGTAAAGAAATCTCTTCAGGGACCTCTTTAGACGTTATAGAAATAGATGGAGCTTCACATAGAGGTATCGAAGACATCCGTCAGATCAACGAAACAGTTCTTTTTACTCCTGCCAAATCGCAATATAAAATCTATATCATAGATGAAGTGCACATGTTGACAAAAGAGGCTTTTAACTCCTTGTTAAAGACTCTAGAAGAGCCTCCCAGCCACGTAAAATTTTTCCTAGCAACTACAGAAAATTATAAAATACCAGGGACTATTTTAAGTCGTTGTCAAAAAATGCACTTAAAAAGAATTCCTGAGACGATGATTGTGGATAAGCTAGAATCCATATCTCAAGATATTTCTCTAGAGACTTCTCGAGAAGCTCTTCTTCCTATTGCTAGAGCGGCTCAGGGAAGTCTACGCGATGCAGAATCTCTTTACGATTACGTAATAGGGTTATTTCCCAAATCTCTATCTCCGGAATCTGTTACAGATGCGTTAGGTTTAGTATCGCAAGATACCCTATGCAATTTAGCAGAATGTATCCGCACACAAAAATATGTCGATGCTTTACTTCCCATAACTACAGCGCTAAATTCTGGGGTTGCTCCTACTGCTTTTCTTCATGATCTTACGGTTTTTTATCGCGATATACTCCTCAGCAAAGATCAGGAAAATTCCCCTCTAGCGGCAACAGCAAAGCTCTATTCCAGAGAGTGTTTGCTAGAAATCATCGATTTTCTTGGAGAATCTGCGAAACACCTACAACAAACCATTTTCGAAAAAACATTTTTAGAAACAGTAATTATTCATCTAATTCGGATATGCCAACGTCCTTCTTTAGAAACGTTGTTTTCTCAACTTAAAGCCTCAGCTTTTGACGCCCCGAGAAATACTTCCCAGCAGCAAGAACAGCCTAAACCTATTATACAACCAGAAAAGCGTTATGAAGAGCAGAGTTTCTTATCCTCATCTTCGAAGTCCTCTGATCCTCAAGACCTACCTAAAAAAGAAGCTTCCACTTCTTTAGTGGGATCGGCTACTATAGATACTCTTTTACAATTTGCTGTTGTTGAGTTTTCTGGAATTTTAACTAAGGAGTAAATGCATGGGCAGTGGATATGCCAAAAAGAAAAAAGAAGCAAAAATCATGGAGCAACAATTCTTAGAAATGGAAGCTTCTCTAGAAAAAAAACGCTACGAAGGACAAGCTGGGAATGGACTTGTTTCCGTGGTAATCAATGGTAAATGTGATATTGTTTCTGTGAAAGTACAGCCTACCTGCCTAGATCCTGAAGAACCCGAAGTTATTGAAGATCTCTTTCGTTCAGCATTTAAAGAAGCTAAAACCGCTATGGACCAAGAAATGTCTGTAATGCGTGCAGGACTGCCTTTTTAAGTTAACAGGACCTGAACTTCTTCACAGGTCCTTGCTCGTAGTAATTTCTCAGTGTGTTCTACACAATCATTTAGATTCAAAGAGGCAATCCTTTCTCTCAACTCTACAATTGCTGGCATAGCAACTGCTAGTTCTTGAACTCCTAATCCTAGGAAAAACGGAGTTAAAGAAAGATTAGCAGCAGCCTCTCCACAAATAGAGGCGTGGACATTGCGTTGTTTTGCTTGAGAAATCACATGATGAATCATGCGCATTACCGAAGGATGAAGTGGATTACCCAGATAACGGGGAAGAACAGCCTCTCTATTATTTCCTAGGGTATACTGCATAAGATCATTGGTCCCGATAGAAATAAAATCGCACTCCTGAAGAATCTCATCGATCATCAATACCGCTGCGGGAGTTTCTATCATGCTTCCCCAGGCAATATTTTCAATAACATGATCTTTGTTAAAAGAGCGACGGATGTTTTCTAGACGACGCTTGACTTCTATAATTTCTACAACGTCAGCGGTTCCTGGAATTAAGACTTTTAAAGGACCTGATGCCGACGCTGTTAAAATAGCCCGAAGCTGATCATCGAGCATCAAAGAACTTTTCAATAAATAGCGTATTGAGCGTTCTTTGATAGGATCAAGCCCGGGGCAAGGCTTATCCTCTCCAAAATCAAATAAACGCAACACGGATGCTTTCTCATCAGAAAACAGAGCTAAAGATTTATACACACCCTCTTGTTCTTCTACTGAGGGCAGCCTATCTTCAGCAATAGCTAGAAATTCAGAACGAAATAGCCCAATAGATGTTTGTGGAAAGAACTCAGAGAGCATACGCAACTCTTCAAGGCTTGCTGCATGAGAAGACACCGTAGCATGTGGAGTTGCTTGAGGATAGGATTTTACTCTATAAGACGAGCTTTTTTGCTTATAACAACTTTCGAGAGTTTTGGATTTAGGATTAAAGATAATCTCTCCACGAATACCATCGATAAGCACGAGTCGTCCAGAATACTCTTGAATACGCTCCCAATTTTCCTGAGAAAAATTCGCTAAATAGGGAATATTTTTAGCTCTAGAAACAATAGCAGTGTGTGATGTCGGAGCCCCAACTAAGGATACGAATCCTCGAATATAAGAAGGATTCGCACTAGCTACTTCTGAGGGAGTAAGTTCTTTAGAAAAAACTATAATATTTTGACCAGCATCCCCTAAAGAGCTCTTATACTGACAGCATAAATGACCAATCACTCGATTAGAAATGTCATGAATATCTTGAACCCGATCTACAGCTAAAGGAGTACCTTGAACAGCTGTAAGCGATTCTTCTATTTTCCCCATCACAGAAGAAAACACGTATTCGGCATTTTTACGATCCTTTCTGATAGTATTCACAACCTCTTCTGTCAAAATAGGATCTTTGATTATTTCGAGATGCGCTTGTAGTATAGAAGAGATCTCTTGCTGACCTTGCTTCCCTTGAGCTTCTTTCTCCAAAGCAACAATATCAGATTTAGAACGATTTAATGCTTTATAGTAGCGATGTATCTCATGCTCCACCTCTTCTTGAGGCAAGGTAAGTTCACGAATTTGCAAAGGAGAAGTTCCTAGGAAAAAAGCTTTTCCTATAGCCACCCCAGAAACTAAAGCCATTCCAGGAACTCGCCATTCTTCATTTTTCTCTACAGAAGGCGTGGGCATGTTCATCTACAACTCTCCAAAACCTGAATCAAAAGCATCTCGCACTTTCTGCAACACTCGATTCGCATCTCTTCCTTTAATGCGCACAAAAATCTCTCCGTTTTGTGGTGCTCCTAACATAAGTATGCTCATAACACTTTTGGCATTTACTGTTTTCCCTGCATAGGTAAAGCTGGCTTCGCACTCTTCACCATCAAACAGCTTAACAATGGATCCTGCAGGACGAACGTGTATTCCAGAAGTATTTTTCACCACACATACGCAGGTTAATTCTTCTTCTTCATTATGAGAATTTACTAAAACTTCCGCATTCTCGATATCGAAAACACTTTCTCTACATTCATCCACCATATACCTCTTCACTATGCAAGTAGTTTTCCAACCAAGACAGGAAGGAAGGATAATGACTTGTGGTTAAATGTAAAAGCTCAATACTTTCTAGAGTTCTATAGCGCAGGCTTTCTTCGCTCAATAATATATTCGGTGAAGGGAAATCCCTACGCACTTCGGGATCAAAAAGGAAACATTGATAGGTTAAGGGTTCTTCATAACCATAAAAAGGGAAAATCCCTAAAGATGTGCAGTTATCTTCAGGAAAAATCTTTTTCAACCGGATCAAGAGCTCCCGCAACTTGTGTTGAACTTTGGCTAAAGAACGCTGGGAGAAAATGCCTTCATCTTCCCATTTTCCAAATCCATTATGAATCGTGAAAAACTTATGGTAACCACCATCTCCTAAAATGGGGAAACAAAGACCGTCCATATCTAATAAAGGGGGTTCGCCTTGAAATCCACACCGTCCATCACCGAAAGTATAGAGCATCTTAGCACCATAGGGCTCCCTAGCAGAGCGATAAATATATACATCTAAGCTATCTAGCAGAGAAAAAAAACGACAAATACCGGGGAATTGATTATCATCAATGCCTAAAACTGTAAGCCAATACTCGTGATAAAAATCTAACCGGTCTTTTTTTGACAATCCCATGAGCTCATACCAACCTCGGGGCAAACGCGGAGCCTTTTTAGAAATCTCTTCCCAAGACATTTCCTCGCGTAATTGTTCTACAGAATAGACTTCGAGCTTAGGGAAAGAATGAACCGATGCTAACACGTTTTGAAACTTTTTCATTCTCCGACCTTTTCCGCTCCTTATACTCCCTTTGGACACAGCTAACCCTTTCTTGCCGATACTTTCAACAACAACATCCTTTGTTGATTTGTGCGCTTTACTGGTTAACAGGGATCCTATCGCGTCCGTACCCTCTATGTGGAGTCATGTTACTTTTAACTCTTCACCCTTTTATTCCCCAAAAACAACCTAAACAACAACTATTTATTGGGGTTTGCTGGCTCATTCCTTTAATCACCCTACCGGGATTTTCTGTTATTCATGAAGGGCCTTCATCGGGAAGCTTTATCATTAAATCGGGAAGAGAAAGTAGATATTTCGGAGAAGCCATTCACCTGCAATATCCCTGCGGGAAACACTACCGTCATGTTCCCTGTACTATTTTTATAGACGCCCATTTAGAACCCAATAAAAAATACCATCTACAGGGAACGACGTTAGATCATACATCCCAAATTATTTTTAAGTCTAATGGTTGCTATCAAGAAATACAGCTCTCAAAAATAGCACGCATTCATCTTAAATTACGAGAAGCATGTCACGAGCGCATCCTAAATCTATTTTCTTCAGGAGAATCCGGAAAATTTGCTTCTAGCCTTATTCTTGGCACTCCCCTACCCAAACACTTAAAAGAAATTTTCAAAAACAAAGGATTAGCCCATATATTTGCTATTTCTGGATGGCATTTTTCTCTATGTTCCTCAGCTTTGTTTTTCCTTTTAGGCATCTTTCCAACAAAAATAAAATATTTTCTTACATTTATTGTGCTTTTGGCATTAACATTGCTATTTCCCTGGTCCCCTTCTGTATGGAGATCATGGATTTCCTTATCACTCGTCTGCCTGTCTCCTTTTTCTTCAGGGCTATGCTCAAGTCTCAATCGTTTAGGACTAAGCTGTATTCTTTGTTCGTTAGTATTTTCCCCGTTATCTCCAGCCTTTTCTCTAAGCTTTCTAGCCACTCTAGGAATTTTGCTTTTCTTTCCCCCCATATTTCGATTTTTCTACGCCCCCTGGACTCAAATAGTCCCGTCTTGTTTTCTTCCCTTTCTTCGCTATTTATGGGGTACGCTATCTTTAACCCTCGCCTCACAAATGTTTCTATTTTTCCCCGCAGTGCATTTTTTCGGGTCTCTTCCTCTAGAGGGTCTAATCTTTAATCTTTTCTTCCCCCTGCTCATTCTTCCGATTTTCTTTCTAATTCTCTTATCTCTTGTTCTACCATTTGTTGCCCCCGTGACCAAATTAAGCATCTCCTGGCTAATTTCTCACCCTCTTCTTTACACTTCCAACTTCCTAACATTCTTATCCCCAATTCCTTTGTCTCCTTGGAAGCTCACCCTATTTCTCTTTTTTTTATTCCTTACAGGGGTTCTTCTGGGAAAAACAAAAATCTTAGAAGAAGATCCTCTATCCCGTTCTATTTCTGAATTATAGAAAATTTTTACACCGAAACTACCCACTTTACTTAAAACACTTAAAACCAAGAAAGTATCTCATTGATTACATTCAATTTGAGGTGAACTCATGTCCATTGCACCTACGAACGATCAAAATATGCACCTAGTTACGGAAACTCCGGCAACCCACGTTAAACTAGGGGGGGTGGAGATACGCATTACTCGAATACTCTATACTATTTCTACTTTAGGAATCATTTTGAGTATTGGGGGTATTGCTGCTCTGTGTTTAGGATCCTCATTAACGCTTTCTCTTCCTCTGATTCTGGTGGGAATGGCTCTGTTAATTCTTAGCTGCCTACTTCTAGCAACACATATGAAAAAAACTGTAGTCCTACAATTAGAGCCCATTCCTATTACACCACAGCCGCCGACTCCCACAGTTTTTCCACTCCATCCAGAAACTCCTCCAGAGTCACCTGTGGTTACTTCTCCAGAACTTCCTGAAACAAGAGAGTGTCTTGAAATACAGATTCCAGGATTTTTAGACTTCACTCCACAATACATCGCCAAACTATTAAGAACGCGCTTGAGTATAACTCGGGTACATCCATCTGGACGTATAAACAAACACACGCAATACATAACCGCACGTAGTAAAACATCAGATGTTCAACTATGTTTCTTGAAAGGACATCCTCTTCATGATCCGTTCTTAAAACCCACGAATTCCGCTATGCTTGTTCTGACAAATTCTGAAAGAGAGCATTATCTGTTACTGGGTAGATCTGCAGCCTTAGCCCCACTTATAGAAAAAAAATGTTGGAATGAAATTACACAACCCGAGTCTTTGAAATTCCCCCCAGGATCTATTATTTCTGGACTCTGGAAAAACCAATCACCGGCTACTCCTCCAGCGAGTCACATCATTTGCATGAATCCCCCAACCATTAAACTTAAACGCGATGTGTATCGTAGAGCCATTAACTTTTATGATTTCGACTATCAACAAGAATTCGAAACAGCTGTAAATATGTATCAGGACTGCTTCCGCATCTGTCGAGAAAATGGTTTGACTTCTCTCCAAATTGAGATTTTAGGACTAAATCATATCGGACCGGATCAAGAAGAATATGAAGCCTGGTATTCTGGATGTGCTCTAGCTCTATTAGAAGCTATCCGCCTCGAAGAAGAAAATGAAAACAGAACTCTTACACATATTACTGTAAACCACAGAAGCCAGCTGCCTCTATTAGCAAGCTTACAGCAAGCATACGAATCTTAAATACAGGGTTCTCTAGATCTCTGAGGTTTGGAGAACACTTCCTTTTATTTGAAAAATATTTTTCACAAACATTTCTGATTATCAAAATTTTATTGTGAAGGAGTTGTGTATATCTTACAATTTCTATCTCTATATTACTGATTATACTTATCTTAGATTGCTCGATGTCCTTGCTTTCTTTCTCGCCCCATACGAATATTCTTTTAAATACGGCTAAGATCGGTGTGGACTTATGCTGTTTCAAAACAAAAACATCTCGTGTTGTTTGGGAAATCGCAATTTTAGGCGTATCGTTTTTACTTGGAGGAGCATTAGCCGTAGCTTCCGGACAATCTTTTGCGTTTTCCTTTCCCCTACTTATTGCAGGAGCAGTTTTTTTAGTTCTTAGTGCGATAATCTTAATAGCTTTAAAATGGCCCCGATCTATTTCCTCACCAGAATTTTTAGAGCTTACTTTACCTGGCGTTTCCAGTCGCTTGAGAAGCGCTTTCGCATTAGACCAAGTTTTTCCTCTATCAAATAAGATCAACAATGATGCGGCATATGTACTGATTCGCAGTAAAAAGACAGATCTTCAACTATGCTTTTACAAAGGACATCCTCTAAATGATCCTCTATTAAAGAAGAAAGAGTCTGCTATATTGCTGTGCACAAACTCTGACAGAAAATACAATGATGTAATTCACAGATCATTAGCTGTAATCGGACGTATAGAAAAAGATTGCTGGAACGCAATTGTAAAACCTGACTCTATGAAATTCCCTCCGGGATCCATAGCACATGGACCTTGGGTCAATAAATCAAAAGAAACAGCACCGGTTTCTCATCTAATCTTTATTAATCCACCTACTATCGAAACTCTTATTCATACCAGAAAACCGCATTATAAAACGGTTACCTTCCAGGACTTTAATCACAAGAAAGCTTTTAAAAATATTGTTAATGCTTACCTAAAATGCTTCCGTGCTTGCAGAGAAAATCACATCACATCCTTACAACTAGAATTCTTAGGATTAAACGATATAGGATCGCATCAAGAGGAATACGAAATATGGTATTCCCTATGTTCTTTAGCACTACTTGAAGCAATACATATAGAAGAACAGAACGAAGACAAAACATTAAAGCAAATTACTGTGAATCACCAAAAAGAGTTTCCCCTATTGTCAGTCTTACAAAAGGCTTACAACGAAAAAATGTAACTAAAATTCTGCAAGGCTTTTTGCAGCTTGGAAGATTTTCTCTTTTTGAGGAAGAACTTCGTTTTCTAGTATTTTTGAATAAGGAACAGGAGCATGTAATCCCGCGACACGTCGAATAGGAGCATCGAGATACGAATACGCCTGCTCTCCCATAGTTGCGGCCAACTCACTACCAAATCCACAAAACTCTGAAGCCTCGTGAGCAATGAGCAGCTTTCCGGTTTTCTTAACAGACTCTAAAACTGTGGCGAAATCACAAGGAACTATAGTACGTAAATCTATTACCTCTACAGAAATATCTAAAGCCGCTAGTTCTTTAGCCACTTCCATACTCATAACTAGGGACATACCCCAGGAAACAATTGTCAAGTCTGTACCTGAATGGGTAATAGCCGCTTTACCAAAAGGCAAAACATAGTCTGAGGAAAACACAGGACAGGCGCTAAAAATCCGGCGTTGATACAACGCCTTATGCTCTAAAAAAACCACAGGATTGGGATCACGAATAGCTGCTTTTAATAATGCTTTTGCATCTGCAGCATTAGACGGATACGCGACCTTTATTCCCGGACAATGGGCTAAGAAAGCTTCTATACTTTGAGAGTGATAGGGCCCACCCTGTATATAGCCACCACAAGGAGCCCTAATAACTAAAGGAACTTCCCACTCTCCGGCTGAACGATAGTAAATGCTGGCAGCTTCGGAAAACAACTGGTTAATGCCCGGCCAAATGTAATCCGCAAACTGGATTTCTGCAACAGGCTTGTGGATACCATCCACAGCCATACCAATAGCTGTTCCGATAATTGTAGCTTCAGCTAAAGGTGTATTAAAACAGCGTTCTTTACCGAACTTATCTGTAAGATTTCTAGTAACGCCAAAAACCCCACCTTTATTTCCAGCAACATCTTCACCAAAAACAATCACTCCAGAATCTCGACTCATTTCTTCAACTAAAGCTTCTGTAATAGCATCGCGCATCACTTTTGGCTGAGTGTCACGTAAACGCTGGGCTTCTAAAGAGTCCTCATAGTCAATTAGAGAAATCGTATGCGGAGAAAACACATCATGCCCCGTAGACCCCTTACTGGGGAAGGGCATTCCCTCAGCAATAGCACTGGCATGAATTACCTCAGCCTCAGCCATAGCCTTGATTTCTAATATCTCAGAAGGAGAGATCTCATACTCTTCTATCATCAGGCGTTCTAAACGAATGAGAGGATCATTATTCAGACAGTGATCTAAATCTTCACGGCTACGATATTTCTCATGATTGTCAGAGTTGCTATGAGGTTCTAAACGCATAACGTTTATCAAGACTAAAGCGGGAACCGAAGCATTTCTAGCTTGATCTACAGCTTTAGAAAAAGCTTCCACCAAACCAATGTAGTCACCACCATCTACCTCATAAACAGAAAGCCCGCGATAACATTCCCCTAAACGAGCTAGATCCGCAGAACATTGATCTATAAAGGGAACCGAAATAGCCCAAGCGTTATTTTGTACGACCGTAATTAACGGCAATTGATGCAAGGCTACATAGTTTAACATCTCATGAAATTCGCCTTGAGATGTGGATCCGTCTCCACCAGAGACATAAACTATTTCATTAGACCCTGTATGTTTCGCTGCCCAAGCACGTCCTGCAGCCTGAAGAAATTGCGTGCCTACAACACTAGACTGACAACAAATACGTAACTTTTTATGAGAATAGTGGTAGGGCATCATCCTACCAGAAGAATGGTTAGGAGTTAATCTTGCAAGGAAGGAAGCAAAAATTTCGCTGAGATCACATCCCAAACCAATAGGGAACCCTTGGTCTCTGTAGTAAGGAAAAGACCAATCTTTCCCCGGAATAAGACTTTTCCCGGCAACTACTCCAGCAAGCTCATGACCAGCACAAGATAACTGGAAAGTCCCACCGGAACCACTTTGCCGAGAAAGAAGGAGCATTTTGTTTTCAGCAAATCTTAAACTCCAGACTAACTTCAGAACTTCCTTAATAGAAGATCCTAATTCACGCTGTATTGCTACCATATCTGCTCCTCGGATAGACCCGTGCTATCCTTTATCTATACGGTGAAGTCGGAAAAAAAACCTTTTATTTTATCCAAGAAGCCTCGCTTCTTAGGAAAATTTTCCGCTTTTTCCGTACTTGAGAACTTCCTGAGCAATTCCTTTTGTTCTTCCGATAGATTTTGTGGTGTTTCTACAGAAACCCGAACAAGCAAATCTCCTCGTCCTCTACCATGAACATTTGGAAACCCTTGATTTTTAACCTTGAGGATGGTTCCACTTTGGATTCCTTCAGGCACTGTAAGACGGCAAGTTCCTTCCTTCAATAATGTAGGAATTTCTTTTTTCATTCCTAAAGCAGCATCAACAAAGCCAATAGGAAGCTCTAAAATCAAATCATCCCCGCGTCGTTCAAAAACTGGATGCGGTTCTACATCAATAAAAACGTAAAGGTCTCCTGAGGGAGCCCCGTTTTGACCAGCATCCCCATAACCTTCCATCTTTAAACGCATTCCAGAATCGACACCCGCAGGAATTTGTACATGAACATTACGTTTGTCTTTGACTCTTCCCTGTCCTCGGCAGTTCGAACAAGGATCCGTAATAATACGACCTTCTCCTCCACACTCCGGACATGTTGACGCCATGGAAAAGAATCCGCGACTTTGAACGATTTGTCCAGATCCCTTACATCGTTCACAACACTTGATGCCCCGTTCATTAGCAGCACCGCTACCTGAGCAAGTTGTACAAGTTTTGTATCCAGAAACGAGAAGTTCTTTTTCTACACCCCGAGCAGCTTCTTCAAACGTTAGAGTGATGTGAACTTTCTTACTCGCTCCCTGACGGGCACCTGCAGGATCTCCTCGCATGCCAAAAGCCTCTCCAAGACCTCCGAATAGGCCCTCGAAAAAGCTTCCGCCACCACCAAACTCTCCACCAAAAGCTCCCATGAAGGTACGTAAAGCATCTTCCATGTTGCCCATGCCCGCACCACCGAAACCTCCGGCTCCGGCAAATGGGCCATCCTTACCATAACGATCGTAAGATTCGCGCTTTTGAGCATCGCTCAAAACTTCATAAGCTTCCGAAACTTCTTTGAAGCGTTTCTCTGCTTCAGCATCTCCAGGATTTTTATCAGGATGATACTTAACAGCCAACTTGCGATAAGCTTTTTTAATTTCTTCGGGAGAGGCAGTTTTAGAAACCCCTAAAACATCATAGTAATCCATAAATCAAACACCACTAGATGGCTATTTTTCTAACGACTGCGGTATTTAGCTGCGGCTTTAGATTTCGCTCGTTTCTTTACTGAGGGTTTATCATAAAATCTGTGTGCTTTAGCGGCCTTTAAGATCCCCTCTTTGTCAACTTTCTTTTTCAAAATTCTCAGAGCTCGATCTACAGGCTCACCAACTCTAACTTTAACACTGGGCATGCATTACCTTATTTCGCATAATAATCACTGTTAAGCCTAAAACAACATAGCGACACAATTCTCTTTGCTATGTTAGAGGCGCCCCGATTGTAACATCAGATCTATTACCCTTCAAGAGTTAGTTGACGCTTAGCACGCCGAAAAGGTTTCATGGTTAATTTTCATCTACTGCCCCTATAATCTGAAATAAGTTTAAGCTTAGAAAAAACAAGAGCAGCTACGGTAATCTGGTGTCAATTGTCGACCACACTCTAAAGGCATAAGTTGAGAAACAACATGTCTCCTGATACAGTTAATAGAAGGCGCAACCTTTTCGATACGAATTTTCTTTGAAAAACTATCAATAAAAAGCTGTGGATTTGGAGAAATAACGTGGTAGTAGTTATTTGCTAAGCAATATTCAGAAGCTTCTCCATAGGGCAATAAAATTCCAGGCCCCACGCCGTTCTTTTCACAAATAAATCCGTCTTCCGAAAGATCCGAGCTAAGGGTTAACACTCCACCTTTCTTTCCTAAAGGAAGCATCAAAGCCTTACCTTCATCCTTTGGAGTCAAATATCCCTCCAAAGAACTATAGCCAATCATGGGCACCTTTTTAGACAAGGCCAGTCCTTGAGCAAAAGACAACCCAACACGAGTTGCTGAAAAATTTCCCGGGCCTGCAGCCACTCCAATGCCCTGAAAACATAAAAAACTATTTTTAAAAATAAATTCTAGAACTACACCTTGATCTGGCCCAACAGGCAGTTGCCAATGTTTTAACACCTTCTGATGGTCTACATAAGCTAAAAATGGCTGATACCCAGACGTATCAATAATAACGTATCTATGAAAATGCATAACCCAAATTAGAATCGAACAGGTAAAACTATATCAATTAAAAAACTTTTAATCAAAAAAATAAAACAACAAAAACAGAAAACAAGCAATTATAAAAAGTGAAATTATTTAAAATTGCAAATAAACACAAAAAACTCACAACAAGCTTCTTATGCCTAAAGGGCCTTCAAAGTTTTTCTTCAATCCATAACCGTCATTACTTGAAGAGCGCGCGAACACTCCCTGCCGCAAGGAAAGTTCTCAGTTCCCTTATAAACCAGAAAACCAACAAAACCCCTAGTCAAGAAAAAATTTTAGAGATGCTTGTCTTCCAAATCATTGGCAACAAAGGCGATCCCAGGGTCGCAATAGTCATTCTAATTTAAAATCCGATAAAAAAACATGAGAAACTATTTAATATGAAACATATAGACGAAAATGTTTTGTGTTTGTTTTTTTTCACAAATCAAGAAAAACGATTTGCGTTAAACCCTCTTCTTTTTTAATTCTTATTCCCTGGCTCTGCTATTTCTCTAGCAGTTGTGTAGGTGCACTAATTTCGATTATTTTGTAGTATATCGAAAAGAGGATCTTTATTGTTGAAACTGCTGCCATCAATAAGCTATCAGAGCAACTTAGACAAATGTATCCGATGATTTTAGTATAAGGACAATAGTGGACTCTACAACAAACAACGACTCTCAGATCTTGGATCCCAATCCCGAAGAAGTAGAAAAACTCTTGGATGAATCCGAAGAAGTCGAAGAAAAATCAGATGATCGCGCTTTACCTTCCGAGTTATTTATTCTTCCACTGAACAAGCGTCCTTTTTTCCCCGGCATGGCAGCTCCGATTCTGATAGAGTCGGGTCCCTACTACGAAGTTTTAAAACTTCTTGCCAAATCCTCCCAAAAGTACATAGGTTTGGTTCTTACGAAAAAGGAAGATGCCGACATTTTAAAAGTGGGTTTCAACCAACTTTATCGTGTAGGGGTGGCTGCGCGTATTTTACGTATTATGCCTATAGAAGGAGGCAGCGCACAAATATTATTAAGCATAGAAGAACGCATTAGCATCGTAGAGCCTCTTAAAGATAAATATCTCAAAGCACGCGTTTCTTATCACAAAGACAATAAAGAGCTCACTGAAGAGCTAAAAGCGTATTCTATCAGTATTGTTTCTGTAATAAAGGATCTTTTAAAGCTTAACCCTCTATTTAAAGAAGAGCTGCAGATCTTCCTAGGCCACTCTGATTTTACCGAACCAGGAAAGCTTGCTGATTTCTCCGTAGCATTAACAACTGCTACCAGGGAAGAGCTTCAAGAAGTTCTTGAAACAACAAACATGCATGATCGCATTGATAAGGCTTTGATTCTGCTTAAAAAAGAGCTAGATCTTAGCCGATTGCAAAGTAGCATCAATCAGAAAATTGAAGCAACGATCACCAAAAGCCAAAAAGAATTCTTCTTAAAAGAACAGCTAAAAACAATCAAAAAAGAGCTGGGACTAGAAAAAGAAGATCGAGCTATTGACCTAGAAAAATTCATGGACCGGTTAAAAAAACGTCAGGTTCCTGATTACGCTATGGAAGTTATCCAAGATGAAATGGAAAAGCTCCAAACTCTGGAGACGTCGTCAGCAGAGTACACTGTTTGTCGCAACTATCTCGACTGGCTAACCATTATTCCTTGGGGAATTCAAAGCAAAGAGTACCACGATCTTAAAAAAGCAGAAGTAATTCTTAATAAAGACCACTACGGATTGGAAGATATTAAGCAACGCATTTTGGAACTCATTAGCGTTGGCAAACTATCTAAAGGTCTTAAAGGAAGCATCATTTGCCTAGTAGGCCCTCCAGGAGTGGGTAAAACAAGTATTGGTCGTAGCATAGCAAAAGTTTTACATCGCAAATTCTTCCGTTTTTCAGTAGGCGGAATGCGTGATGAAGCTGAGATCAAAGGGCACCGACGCACCTATATCGGCGCAATGCCAGGGAAAATGGTACAAGCTTTGAAGCAAAGTCAAGCTATGAATCCCGTCATTATGATTGATGAGGTTGATAAAATTGGTGCGAGTTATCATGGCGACCCCGCATCAGCTTTGTTAGAAGTTTTAGATCCAGAACAAAATAAAGACTTTCTAGATCATTATCTAGACGTACGTGTTGATCTATCCAATGTTCTATTTATTCTCACAGCAAACGTATTGGATACCATCCCCGATCCCCTCTTAGATCGTATGGAGATCTTACGTCTTTCGGGTTATATTCTAGAAGAGAAGTTGCAGATAGCAACGAAATATCTTGTTCCTCGAGCACGTAAAGAGATGGGATTAACAGCTCGTGAAATTATGTTCCATCCTGAAGCTCTTAAGCATATGATTAACAACTATGCTCGAGAAGCTGGTGTGCGCACGTTGAACGGGAATATTAAAAAGGTTTTAAGAAAAGTTGCTCTTAAAATAGTTAAAAATCAGGAAAAACCCAATCCAAAACCTACTCAATACAAGATTAATGTAAGTAACCTTCAAGACTACTTAGGGAAGCCTGTTTTTTCCAGCGATCGTTTCTACGATAATACGCCTGTAGGTGTGGCTACTGGTTTAGCTTGGACATCATTAGGAGGCGCCACTTTATATATTGAAAGCGTCCAAGTTCCCTCCATGAAAACTGACATGCATCTTACAGGACAAGCTGGAGATGTTATGAAAGAATCTTCTCAAATTGCTTGGACATATTTGCACAGCGCTTTAGAACGCTACGCACCCGGTTACAGCTTTTTCCCAAAATCTCAGGTACATATTCATATCCCTGAGGGAGCAACGCCTAAAGACGGTCCTTCAGCAGGTGTAACGATGGTAACATCCTTACTTTCCTTGCTTTTGGATACACCGATTTTAGAAAACCTAGGCATGACAGGTGAGATCACCCTAACTGGTCGAGTGTTAGGAGTGGGCGGAATCCGAGAAAAGCTCATAGCAGCTCGTCGCTCTCGTCTTAATGTGTTAATCTTCCCTGAAGATAACCGTCGTGACTATGAAGAACTTCCTGCTTATCTCAAAAAAGGACTGAAAATTCATTTTGTTGCACATTATGACGATGTCTTCAAAGTTGCTTTCCCACACATTAATTAACCCTTACAACACAGTTTAGAGCTGGTTTATTTATAAATAAACAGCTCTATATTCTTCTTGCAAAAAAAACTGTATATTTACAAACGTTTCCAAAATTTCTAAACTGCACATTTTAAAAATGAACTTACACAGCAGTTTTTCATGACTCTCCCAGGATCAACTTTCGATGTTTCTGTCACCAAAAATCCGACTCAACATTCTATAACAACAGATCTAGCTAAAAAATCAGAAAAGAAGAAAGAGGGTAGTCTTATTGCTCTGATTGGCATGATAGTCTTAGCTCTACTAGCTGCAGTGATGGCAGGAGGATTTCTTGTGACGCCATTTTTTCCTGAGGGAGTTTATATTGGCATCTCAGCTCTCGCCTCACTTCTCATCAGTATTTTGCTGTTTCCTATATTCATAAGCAGGTTTTCACCTTCCACTCTTCCTACACGCCCTAAAGATTTAGATCTCTCTAAGCTCGACACACGATACAATCGCCTACTCCACGAGATCATCAAAGAAGATGAGAAAAAGTACGAACAGGAACAGAAAGAAAAAGTCCAAAGAAAGCCAAGAAGTTTAAGATGCCGCCCAAAACAACAAACTAACGAATCTTCTTCTGATGAAACACCGAAACCACGAAGAAAAACATCAGGCATCTTAAATTTAATTCGCCCCAAAACTTCCTCGTCGAACATGTCTTCTAGTTTATCCTCTCACGATTCGGATTCCTCTGCTACAGAATCCCCACCCCAACCTAAAGTTATGATTAGTTCGAGTCTCCCTACTAGGCATCGCTAAGCCCCCAAATGCATAGATTAAATTAAAAATAAAATTCACAATACTTGGCAGTAAGTTCTAGTAGAGTATTTTTAGTAGATTGGTTTATTCTATTTTTTTGTTTTTCCCATAAAAGCTTTCTTCTAAATTTATGAGCTGTAGAGAATTAATTGTTTTGGGTTGTTCCAGTCAACAGCCTACGAGAACACGCAACCAAGGGGCTTACCTATTTCGATGGAATAACGAAGGCTTGCTTTTTGATCCCGGAGAGGGAACTCAAAGACAATTCATTTTCGCTAATATTGCTCCTACCGTAGTCTCCAGAATCTTTATTAGCCATTTTCACGGAGATCATTGCCTAGGTTTAGGCTCTATGCTTATGAGGTTGAACTTAGATAAGGTTACTCACCCCATACATTGCTACTATCCAGCTTCAGGGAAAAAGTACTTTGATAGGCTACGCTATGGCACTATTTACCATGAAACAATTCATGTTATCGAGCATCCTATAGATCGAGAAGGTATTGTTGAGGATTTTGGAAGTTTTCGTATCGAAGCGCGTAGGCTCGACCATCTTGTTGATACTTTAGGATGGAGAATTACCGAACCCGACACTATAAAATTCATTCCAGAGAAAATTAAAGCCTGTGGACTACGTGGACCCATCATGCAAGATCTCCTTCGTGACAAGCAGATAACGATAAACGGAAAAACTCTATACCTTAAAGATCTAAGCTATGTGAGAAAAGGAGATAGCGTTGCTGTAATTTCTGATTCCCTTCCCTGTCAATCGGTTATAGATTTAGCTAGAGACGCCAGAATAATGTTGTGTGAGAGCACATATCTTGAAGAGCATCGCCATTTGGCAAAGAGCCACTACCATATGACAGCAAAGCAAGCAGCCACACAAGCTTTAGCTGCAGGTGCTCAACAGCTTGTGCTGACACACTTTTCCGCTCGCTATTTAAATTCTAGAGAGTTTGAATTAGAAGCGAAGGAAATTTTCCCAAATGTGTTTGCAGCTGAAGAATTTCGTAGCTACTCCTTCCCTAAAAATCCTCCTTCTAAATAAATCTCTATAAGGAGATACTCTAGAAAAGTACTCAGGAACACCATGGTCTCAGCTTTTTATGCTTTTCTAGATTACCTAAAAAACATAAAAGCAGCGTCTCCCCATACTCTAAGGAACTACTGCATAGATCTAAATAGCTTTAAAGTCTTCTTAGAAAAACATGGAAAACTCTCTCCCTCCATGCCCATTTGTTTATTTTCCAAAGAAAGACAAGAAACGAATCTTCCCTTCTCTCTATTTACGAAAGATGCTGTACGTCTCTACATACTAGAATTAATGCAGGAAAACAAAGCGAAACGCACAATAAAACGTCGCCTCTCAGCTATTAAAAGCTTCTCACATTATTGTTTAAAACATCGCATCCTACTTGAAGATCCAACAGAGACAATTCACGGCCCCAGATTACCCAAAGAATTGCCCTCACCTATTACCTATGAGCAAGTAGAAATACTCATGGCAACTCCCGATCTCTCAAAATATACAGGATTACGTGACCGCTGCTTATTAGAATTATTCTACAGTTCAGGATTGCGTATTAGCGAAATTGTCTCTTTAAACCACTGGGACATCGATTTTAACTCTAACCTCATTCGCATCCGTGGAAAAGGGAAAAAAGAACGAATTATTCCTATTACTACTCTAGCTGCCCAGTGGCTAAAACAGTACCTAAATCATCCAGAAAGAGCAGGTGTTGCAAAAGACAGTCAAGCGATTTTTTTAAATTGTTTTGGAACAAGATTAACCACGCGCTCTATTGATAGGAAATTTCAAAAATATCTTCGTCTTTCGGGTTTATCAGGAAATATTACTCCCCATACAATCCGCCATACAATTGCCACACACTGGTTAGAGAACGGTATGGATTTAAAAACTATTCAAGCTCTTCTTGGACATAGTTCTTTAGAAACAACAACAATCTATACCCATGTATCTATGAAGCTTAAAAAGCAAACACACAATGAGTCTCATCCACACGGCTAAACCTTAGGCAAACCTCTTGTGCTCTAAGATCCTCTTTGTTATGCTGTCTGCTATGAGCATCGTACTTGATAAAATCGGCAAAACTTTAGGCACACGCGTACTGTTCGATGACGTTTCCGTCGTCTTCAACCCTGGAAATCGTTATGGATTAACAGGACCTAACGGTGCGGGAAAATCTACCCTCTTAAAAATTATCACAGGTGTCGTAGAGCCTACTCGTGGATCTATTTCTTTACCTAAAAAGGTGGGTATCTTACGCCAAAATATCGACAGCTTTGGCAATATTTCTGTTTTAGATTGCGTTATTATGGGTAACGCTCGGTTGTGGGATGCCTTACAACAAAGAGATGCTTTATACTTGGAAGATTTCACCGACGCCATTGGCATTAAACTTGGCGAAATAGAAGAGATCATCGGCGAGGAAAATGGTTATCGGGCAGAATCTGAAGCTGAAGAGCTTCTCACAGGGATCGGGATCCCCGAAGAATTGTTTAACAACAAAATGTCCACGATTCCCATAGATTTGCAATTTCGTGTTCTCCTATGCCAGTCCTTGTTTGGTCATCCCGAAGCTCTTCTTCTGGACGAGCCTACAAACCACTTAGATATTCATTCTATTAACTGGTTAGGAAACTTTTTAAAAGATTACGATGGAACAGTGATTGTTGTTAGCCACGACAGGCACTTTTTAAATACCATTACTACCCACATTGCTGATATCGATTATGATACCGTCATTATCTATCCTGGAAATTACGATGCCATGGTAGAAATGAAAACAGCTTCTAGAGATCAAGAGAAGGCCGATATCAAATCTAAAGAAAAGAAAATCGCCCAACTTAAAGAATTTGTAGCTAAATTTGGGGCAGGTTCTCGAGCTAGTCAGGTACAATCTCGTTTAAGAGAAATTAAAAAGCTCCAACCTCAGGAATTAAAGAAGTCTAACATTCAGCGTCCTTACATACGTTTTCCTTTGTCAGAAAAAGCTTCCGGGAAGGTAGTCTTTTCTATAGAAAGTATTACAAAAAGTTACAATGGCGAAGAGCCTATATTCCAGCCCTTCTCTTTGGAGATATATCAAGGAGACAAGCTAGGGATTATCGGAAATAACGGTCTTGGGAAAACAACATTAATGAAGCTCTTAGCCGGTGTAGAGAGTCCTAATCAAGGGGCTATAAAAATTGGTCATCAGGTTGCTTATTCCTATTTTCCTCAAAATCACTCTGATGTTTTAAAAGACTGTGGAAATGAGACTCTGTTTGAATGGTTACGCAACCGAAAAACAGGGATCAACGATCAGGAAATACGCAGTGTTTTAGGGAAGATGTTATTTGGAGGAGATGACGCTTTCAAACAAATTAAGGCGTTATCAGGGGGAGAAACAGCTCGTTTGCTGATGGCGGGAATGATGCTGGAAAATCACAACGTGTTGATTCTTGACGAAGCAAACAACCATTTGGATCTAGAATCTGTTTCTGCACTGGCCTGGGCGATTAATGATTATAAAGGCACCTCTATCTTTGTTTCTCACGACAGAACATTAATCGAAGAGTGTGCAACAAAATTGCTTATCTTTGATAAGGGCAAAATTACTTTCTTTGATGGGACTATGGCTGACTATACAAGCAGCAGCAAGCTATAAGCCTAAGCTGCGTGGCGGTTTGGGACATATTTTACTGAGGTCATATGGAACCACAATTAATCTTGGGCTCTTCTTCTCCACGAAGAAAATCAATCCTGCAGTACTTCCGTATTCCTTTTACCTGTATTTCACCAAGTTTCGAAGAACGTTCTGTTCCTTATCAGGGTGATCCTGTTGCATATTCTCAAGAATTAGCTGTAGGAAAAGCAGAATCTATAGTACAAGACCACAATCCTGAAGGAGTGATTCTTACAGCAGATACCGTTGTTATCTATAAGGGAAAAGTTTTCAATAAGCCGGGTTCTCATGATGAGGCTATTGAAATGCTAAAAACGTTAAGTGGTCAAACGCATTCTATAATTACAAGTGTTGCTCTTCTTCAACAAAAGAAATTGATGGTTGGCCAAGAAACAACACAGGTGACCTTCAACAAACTTCCAGAAGAGTATTTGGGAAGATATGTCGAGGCATTTTCCACGTTAGATAAGTGTGGGGGCTATAGCACTCAAGAAGGTGGAGGATTGATTATTCATAATATCCAGGGTTGTGCATACAACGTCCAGGGTCTTCCGATTAGAACATTGTATCATCTCTTGCTGGAGTTCGACATTAACTTATGGGATTATCTCGTTTAATTATATCCCTAGGAATACTTTTAGGTTTTCCCAGTGTAGTATTTGGTAACTTCCCCGATCCAGTAAGCCATAAGATTCTTTATATTAGCCAAAGATCTGTAGAAAAAGCTCTTACATCCTACTTAGAAGCTTTAGAAACTCACGGAGATCATGACTTTACTTTATTAAGAAAAATCTCTGAGAATTGTTTAAGGCAGGGGTTACGTTCTGACGACCCGTATATTCGAAAAAGTACCATTATCGGAGCAGGTATTGTAGGTTCTTCAGAAGCTTTGGAGATTCTTTCTCAAGCTATGGAAACGGAAGATCCTCTTCAGCAACTGTTAGTGTTATCTGCTTTATCCTCCAATCTAGGGAAAACATCGGACGAGCTTTTATTTAAAGCGCTAGCTTCTGCCTATCCTGTGATCCGTTTAGAAGCCGCCTATCGTCTAGCGGGACTAAAAAATATTAAAGTTATCGACCATCTTCATTCTTTTATTCATAAACTTCCCGAAGAAATTCAATGTCTTTCCACAGCAATCTTTTTAAGATTAGAAACTGAAGAGTCTGATACGTATATCCGCCAGATGCTTTCATCGACAAGAAGTGCTACAAGGAATTACACAGCTTTGCTCATTGGTGAATATCAACAAAAACGGTTCTTGCCTACATTAAGGAGTTTATTAACAAGTGCCTCCCCTTTAGATCGTGAAGCAGCTGTTTATGCCCTAGGAATGTTAAAAGATGGTCAGAGCTATACTACCATAAAAAAGCTCTCAGAAAGAAACGATCCGGATCTATCTTTAGCTTCTGCTCAAGCATTAATTGCGATTGGGAAGGAAGAAGATGCTCTTCCTATTTTTGAAAAGCAGATTGAGGAAGAGCGCTCAACAGCTCTTTATACAGCACGATTATTATCTAAAGAAACAGGAATTCCGCTATTACTTCCTGTATTTTTAAATACGAAAAACAGCGAAGCAAAATTAAATGCTGCTCTGGCTTTGATACATTTAGGATGCGACCACCCCCTTCTTCTTGAATACATCACGGAGTGGTTAGTACAACAACACTATAGCCAAGCATTAATTCCCACATTTTCTAAGGGGCGAGCTACACAAGCATGGAAATGCAGAGGGATTATCCTTCCTCAAAATCCTACAGAACGTGCTAAGGCCTTATCGATCATCCAAAATGCTGAAGAGCAGATTCTTGTTACTCTATTGCGGTTGCCTAAAGAAGCCTATCTTCCCTATATAGAGAAGATCTTATTAAGTCAGAAAACAGCTCTAGCTTCTAAGGCAATTACCTTTTTAGCGCATTCTTCTCATCAACAGGCTTTAGAAATCCTTTCCCGAGCCTCACAGCTTCCTGGAGAGCCGATAATCCGAGCTTATGCTGATTTAGCTTTATATAATCTCACTAAAGATCCTGAAAAAAAGTTATCCTTACATCGTTACGCTCAGGATCTCATTCAAGAAACACTATTGTTCATTGATACCGAAGACAGACAGCCTCATCCAGATTCTCCTTATCTTCGTTATCAAGTTACTCCAGAAACACGAGCAAAGCTCATGTTAGATATCCTAGAAACTCTCGTGGTATCGAAGACACATGAAGATATTCGCTTTCTTATTCAGCTAATGACACAGGCAAAAGCCAAAAACTGTCATATTTTAGCTGGGTTATTGATGAAAATTGTAGAATAACGGGAGACATATGAATCGTTACTTCCCCTACCTTATTCTATCAGCTCTACTAGCATTTTCTTCTTCTGTAAAGGCATTAACGCATAAGGAAGCCGCAAGAAAAAAAGTCTCCTATCTAAGTCATTTTAAAGGGGTCTCTGGGACATTAGACATTGAAGATGGTGTATTAAACATTCATAATAATCTGCGCATACAAGCCAATCGCGCGTATGTGGATAATGTTCCTGATCGTGGTATGAAGTTAATTGCCCATGGAAATGTCATGGTCAATTACCGAGGAAAGACTTTAGTTTGTGATTACCTAGAGTACTACGAAGACACTGATTCTTGTCTTTTGACTAACGGTAGATTTGCCATGTATCCGTGGTTTTTAGGAGGATCAATGATGACATTGACTCCGGAGACCTTGATTATCCATAAGGGATATATATCCACCTCTGAGGGACCTAAAAAACATATTTGCCTCTCCGGAGATTATTTAGAATACTCTTCAGATAGTGTGCTTTCTATAGGAAAGACAACATTTAGCATTTGTAACATTCCGGTGTTATTCTTTCCGCAATTTTCCATTATGCCTATGGAAATTCCCAAACCTCCAATTAATTTCCGTGGGGGTACTGGAGGATTTTTAGGTTCCTATTTAGGGATTAGCTACTCGCCAATTTCCAAAAAGCATTTCCAATCTACATTTTTCCTAGACAGCTTTTTCAAACATGGCATTGGGGTGGGCTATAATATGCACTTCTCCCAAAAAGAGAATCCTAAAAATGTCTTCAACGTGAAAAGTTACTATGCTCATCGCCTAGCGATTGACATGGCAGAACCTCGAGATCGCTATCGTTTCCATGGGGATTTTTCTCTTTCGCATAAACAGGCAAGTTTATCCGGAGAATATCATGTTAGTGACAGCTGGGAAACGGTTGCAGATATTTTCCCAAATAACTTTTCTTTAAAAAATACTGGCCCTACGCAAGTTCGCTTAACTTGGAGTGATGTGTTATTTGATGGTAGCCTATCCTCTTCTGTGAGAGTAAATCCCTTCCAGAATGTGAATCAAGAGCTTCCCTATCTATCTTTGAAACAACGTCCAGTGAGCATTAAAAATACGGGGATTTTTATTGAGAACCTATTTGAGTGTGGATACTTGAACTTTGCCTTTAGCAATAACATTCCTGGTTCTAACTTCTCGTCATTACGTGCATCAGCCTCTCCTAAGATCTATCGTTCGATTCCCTTATTTATAGGAACTCTGACTCCAACGGCTTCGGCCTCTGCAATTTACTACAGCAGTGTCCCGAAAACATTCTCGCGTCATTGCCAAGCTTCTGCGAAAATAAATTTAGATTATCGTTTCTCCGCATATAAGAATTACCTACACACGAGACATATTGTAGAACCATTTGTTTCTTTTACTTCGACAACACATCCTTTAGCAAAGAATCATGAGCATTATATCTTTTCTATAAACGATGCCTTTGCTTCCCTACATTTAGGTAAAATTGGTATAGAATCTTTCATATACAGTAGAGTTTCTCCAAGCGCGCCTCGAGTCTCGGCAAAACTTTGGACAACGCAAATCTTTAAAAATACCTTTGCCAGATCGACATTTCCTAAAACGGCATGTACGATTTCCCTCCCTTTAGACCGTAAGAACACTCTATCTTTAGATGCTGAATGGATTTGGAAAAAACATTGCTGGGATCATATGAATCTCCTTTGGCAATGGATAGGAAGTGATAATATAGGCCTAACCTTAGAATTTCTGCATCGAAGTAAATACAGCCTTCTTAAATGCGATAAGGAAAATTATATTTTAGATGTGAGTCGCGCACCTGAGGAGCTTTTCAATTCTCCATTATCGGATCGGCGCAACCTCATTTTAGGAAAAGTGTTTGTTCGTCCTCATCCTTGCTGGAATTACCATTTAACATTGAGATATGGCTGGCATAGATTACATACACCAAGCTATCTCGAATATCAGATGATTTTAGGAACAAAAGTCTTTGAACATTGGCAGTTATATTCTGTGTATGAGAAAAGAGAAGCGGACAACCGCTTTTTCTTCTACCTCAAGCTCGATAAGCCTAGACGCCTACAGAATAAATAATTTGTTTCCCTAGAATTCATTAAAGATCCTTGAGAGCTTGGAGAAACCCTACAATAAAAAAACGATTAGGAAGCTCTATCTTCTGGCTTTACGTGAGCATGATAACGACGTCGTATCTTTTCTAGAGAAGCCTTAAACTTCTTAATGTCTTTAGGCTCTTCCATCTTATCGATATATAACACACCATGAAGATGGTCATTTTCATGCATAATGATTCGTGCGGGGAATCCTTCCAAATGTTCTGTGAATTCTTGACCATCAAGATTTAGAGCCGTTACGGTAATACTTTGTGGACGATAGACGTCAGCACGAAGTCCAGGAATAGATAGACATCCTTCCCGACCAATAACGAGATCCTCAGAAGCGTTAGAAAGAACAGGATTGATATACACCTTTGGGAAATCACAAAAGATCAAGTCCCCGTCTTCGGTTTCTCCCTCAACACACACGACGAAAAGACTCAGACTTTCTCCCACCTGAGGAGCTGCTAAGCCAACGCCTTTATGAGCTACCATAGTTTCGTACATATCTTGAACTAACTGACGAATCGTGTCAGTAATTTCAGGAATTATATCAGCCTTTCTACGTAGAATATGGCTGCCGTAATATTCTAATTCTCTAATCATGATTTACACCCGAAGATTAAGCCGTTAATTAGCTTCTTCTACATTGAAAGGACAAACCGTAGGTGACGGAGCAGGTTGCTCTATCTCCCCTTCTTGAACTTCTTCTACAGAAAATATTGTAGAGACGGGCAGTAGACTACAAAGGCAAAGTATACAAAAGAATTTTTTCACAAGACCATAACTGGTTAAAATTTATTTCCGGAGAACACTGGCTTTTAGTAAAAATCGCTAGATCTTTACCAAAGCGTCCTATTCCGTAGGAATTTCCTCTCCATCTGGAGAAACTTGTTCTAGAGCATTTATAGGCAGCTCTTGAGATTTTTTTCCTAAGTGTGTTGTTGCAAAGGAAAGAAACAGACAACTAAAACAAAAAGCGACAGCAAGCCAGGCTGTGACTTTCTTTAAGATATCTGGTGTCGACACACCAAAAACAGAATCTCCTGAATCCACACCAAAGGAAGAACCTAGTCCCATGCTCTTGCTTTCTTGAATCAAAATCAGTCCGCACAAAATTATGCACAAAAGAAGAAAAATAAATAAAAACGAATAAAACAAAGCTGTCACAATGCTTCTCCTAAATCAATAAACCTACTTGAGGTGAATTCCGAACCCTTTCATCTATCACCTTCTTTCCTACACTCTATAGAAAAAAACGGAGCAGTACTCGGGATCTTAAAAATCTCCTTTATGCAGCATTTTCAACAGAATATAAAAATCCCTAAAAAGGCTCTGGCAATATTCTCGTATAAAACTAAATTAATCACCATATTGAAAAACATTTTATTTCTTTGAAACGCTATTCTTAGACAGAACCTTGCGTAGTTTTATGAAAAACTTTTTACTCTGGTAATATTCAAAGATTAAAATTGCCTACAACATTGGCAAAAACTTGAGGATCTAAAGAGGCTCCTCCTACCAATAAACCATCCACATCGGGGCAGCGAGCAAATCCTTCAGCGTTGTCAGCTTTTACAGATCCGCCATAAAGAATAGAAATTGTCTCAGATTTTTCTTTAGAAAATATACGAGAGAGAACCTCGCGACAAAAAGCATGGACTTCTTGCACATCTGCGGTTGAAGCGACTTTTCCCGTACCGATTGCCCATACAGGCTCATACGCAATAATCACAGAGGCTGTTTCGGGAAGCTGAGCAAGCCCCAATATCAATTGGTTAGATAAAACATCTTTAGTCGTACCACTCTCTCTAGTTTCTAAAGTCTCGCCAATACATAAAACTGGAACCACTCCCGAGCGAGCAGCAGCTCCCACTTTAAGAGCTATTGTAGAGTCTTCTTCATGAAAGATATGACGACATTCCGAATGTCCTAGAAGAACAAAATTCACATGAAATTCTTGAAGCATAGGCAAGGAAACTTCCCCGGTAAAGGCTCCGGAAGAATCCTGATGGACATTTTGCGCTCCTAGCCAGATGGAAGAGTCCATCTTTTTTATAGATTCGCAGCAAGCGCTTAATGTTGTAAATGAAGGGGCTATACCGACTATGGATGCGGGAGAAATTTCCTTAACGAAAGGGCAAAAAACAGATAAAAAATCTTTAGCCTCCTCAGCTGTCTTATGCATTTTCCAATTACCAAAAACATAACTCTTACGTTCCATCTATGTCCTCAAATTGTTACTTAACCCTTATGTCTCACTATAGACACTGATTCACGATTCTTGCTAGTTTTCTACTAAGTAAGGTACTTTATTCTTCAAATAAATAGAACTTGAAACCTCCTGGAAATCTAAGGATATGACAACTTCATCTCCTCCCCAAGCAGTCACGACGCTCACAGAATCTATAAAAAATCTTCTGGAGTCAAACTTTTGTCATGTTGTGGTCAAAGGAGAGTTAAGTAACGTCTCACTACAACCTAGCGGACACTTATATTTTGGAATTAAAGATAGCCGATCCTTCTTAAATGGGGCTTTTTTCCATTTTAAAAGTAAATATTTTGATCGTCGCCCTAAAGATGGCGATTCCGTAATCATTCACGGCAAGCTCACGGTTTATGCCCCACGAGGTCAATATCAAATTGTAGCCCATGCTTTAGTCTATGCTGGAGAAGGAGACCTACTACAAAAATTTGAAGAGACAAAGAAACGCCTCGCTGCTGAGGGGTATTTTGCTCTAGAGAAAAAGCAAACACTACCCAATATTCCCCAAAGCATCGGTGTGATTACCAGCCCTACGGGGGCGGTAATCCAAGATATTTTGCGCGTTCTTTCCCGTCGGTGCTATCAGTACAAAATCCTTATTTATCCTGTAACGGTTCAGGGAGCTACGGCTGCAAAAGAAATCTCACGAGCTATCGAAGAAATGAACAAAGAGAATCTTGCAGATGTTCTTATTCTAGCTCGTGGCGGCGGAAGCATCGAAGATCTTTGGGCTTTCAATGAAGAGATCGTTGTCAAAGCCATAGATGCCAGCTCCATCCCCATTATTTCTGCTATAGGTCATGAAACGGACTATACGTTATGTGATTTTGCTGCTGACGTACGTGCTCCCACGCCTTCTGCTGCTGCAGAAATCGTTTGCCAAAGTAGCGAACAACAAATTCAAGTATTTAAAAGTTATTTACGCTACCTGAACGCACATTCGCAACAGCTTCTTTCGGGAAAAATCAAACAAATTCAACAATGGAAGCGTTATTTAGACCACGTAGATTTTTTCCGTTCAGCGCATCAGTCTCTAGATTATCTTTGCTTATCTGTAGAACGGTCAATTCAAACAAAACTTTCACAATACAAACAGCGCTATATGCAGTATGCACGCTGGTTGCAAAGTGATGTTTTACAGAGAATGACTTACCGCCTTCATGATCTTTGGAAAATGATCGTACAGGCCTTCCACAATCGCCTGACTGCAGCAAAGCATCTCTGTATGCAGAAGAAAAAAAATCTAACATTTCATAATACGCAGCAATTTATCCAGAAATTGGATCTTTGGAAACAACAACTCCATAGAGCTCTGACGCAACGTCTAGGATACTGTAGCCAATCTCTAACTCACCAACAAACATTATTAAAACATTTTACAATCAAATTAAATCAGCAGTTTACTAAGGGAAAACACACCTTGAATCTTTTACAGAAACGGCTGACGAGAACTTTTGCCAATACAGTAGACGAACATAGAGAAAACTATGTTCGTTCTAGGGAAAACTTAATATTTTCCTTACATCACCTTGTAGAAAGAAACCGAGAAAAATATTATACGCTTTCTAAGCAGCTTACCCTATTAAACCCTAAAAATGTTTTCAAACGTGGGTATGCTATGCTCTTTGACTTTAATGAAAATTTCGCTATCATTTCCGCAAAAAGCTTACACAAACACAGTTGTGTAAGGGTACGACTGCAGGACGGGGAAGCCACTCTTACTGTAACGGATATTCAGAATTTTGAAACTCAAGAGTCCTAAATTATGGAAGAAATTCCCTTTGAAAATGCTATGGAAAGGTTGGAAGAGATCGTAGATCTTATGAATCAACCCTCAACGTCTTTAGATTCTTCTTTAAAACTTTATGAAGAAGCTGATGCTTTAATGCGTATTTGCGAATCGCGCATTCGTAAAGCAGAAGACCGTGTACGCGAGTTATCCGAAAGGCGAAATGAAACTCTTCTTTCTGAAGAAGAATCTTTTGCGCATTAACTGTAGAGTGAGTAATGTCCCGTAATGATTTGGATTCCCTAGCTCAAGAGCTGAGTTTTTTACAAAATCAATTAGACTCTCTTGACTCTTTGGATGATATTTTAGTTACGTATGAAAAAATGTTTTCCCTGATACATCAGGGTTTAAACGAGATCTTAGTCAAAGATCAACAATGTTACATTCTTTCTGTGCAATCTAATGGAACCATTTTAAAGGATGCCTTAGATCAGCCTGTTTTACAAACATTTGCGATGACTATAAGACTATGACTTCCCAAGTTTCTTCTATTTTAAGTCGAATTTCTTCCCCTACAGATTTAAAAAATCTTTCTCTTGCTGAGCTTTCTCTTCTTGCTGAGCAGATGCGTCATAAAATTATTTCTGTTCTTACCAATACTGGAGGGCATTTAGCTTCTAACTTAGGCATCATAGAAGTAACTATAGCTTTGCATTATGTTTTTTCCTCTACTGAGGATAAGTTTATTTTTGATGTCGGCCATCAAGCCTATCCGCATAAATTACTCACGGGACGAAATACTGAGGAGTTTGATCGGATTCGCCACGATGGGGGTCTGAGTGGGTTCACCTCACCCTCGGAAAGCATGCACGATCTATTTTTTTCTGGTCATGCAGGTAATGCCCTATCTTTAGCCTTGGGGATGGCTAAAGCTACTGAGGATTCTAGAACTCACATTCTTCCCATCCTTGGTGACGCAGCTTTTTCCTGTGGATTAACTTTAGAAGCTTTGAATAATATCAGCTCGAATCTATCTAAATTTATTGTTATTTTAAATGACAATAACATGTCGATTTCGCAAAACGTTGGCGTCATGTCTAAGAATTTGTCGCGATGGATTCACCATCCCAAATTCAGTTTATTTTCTCGAAAGATAGAAAAATGGCTAACCAAGATCCCACGTTATGGCAATGGTATATCTAAGCGTTCTCATAAGCTATCTACCTGCTTAAAATCTTTATTTTGTCCGATTCCTATTTTTGAGCAGTTTAACTTGGCCTATATGGGTCCTGTAGATGGTCACAATATAAAAAGGCTTATCTCTGTATTTCAAACTGCGCGAGATTTACCATTTCCAGTTCTTATTCATATTTGCACAACTAAAGGTAAGGGTTTGGAAATCGCTCAAGAAAACCCAGAAAAATATCATGGGGTGACAGCGAATTTTAACTCTTCTGAAAAAAATAAATTACTTCCAACTATTAAGCCTCAGCTCACTTACCCGGATGTTTTCGGACAAACAGTGTGCAAACTTGGAGAAACTTCTCCGAATTTACATATTGTTACTCCTGCGATGTCCTTAGGATCTCGCTTAGAAGCATTTAAAGAAAAATTTCCTAAGCGTTTCATAGATGTGGGGATTGCCGAGGGACATGCTGTGACTTTTTCAGCGGGCATTGCCAAAGCTAAATCTCCTGTTATTTGTTCCATCTACTCGACATTCTTACATCGTGCTTTAGACAATGTTTTCCACGATGTATGTTTACAAGGTCTCCCTGTAATCTTAGCGATAGATCGTGCAGGTTTAGCCTATGGGGACGGCTGCAGTCATCATGGCATTTACGATATAAGTTTTCTTCGTGCCATGCCTAATATGATTATTTGCCAGCCGAGAAGCGCGATTGTTTTACAGCAGTTACTTCAATCGTCTCTACAATGGAACATGCCTTCGGCGATTCGTTATCCTAATATTGCTGCGATTCAAAGAGATCCTATTGCTACGGATGTGAATATGCACAGAGATCCGGGATTAGGAGAAATCCTCAGTCAGGGAGAGGATATTTTGATCATAGGTTTGGGTCATATGTGTAATACTGCGCTATCTATCAAACTGCAGTTGCTCACCCATGGGATTTCTGCAACTGTGGTAGATCCTGTATTTATCAAACCTTTTGATAACAATCTATTTAGCATTCTATTAATGCATCATTCTAAAGTCATTATTATAGAAGAGCACTCTATTCGGGGTGGGTTAGCTTCAGAATTCAATGATTTTTTAGCTACGTACGGCTTTAAAGTTGATGTCTTACACTTCGGCATTCCTGATGCGTTCTTTTCTCATGGGGACAAAGAAAGCTTATTAAAAAGAGTGGGCTTGGATACTGAAAGCATGGTTAAACGTATTCTCACACACTTTAATTTCCGGACAAAAACCTCCCCATCTAACAAGTTAAGCATTGTTTAACACTGTTAGATTCAGATGTGTTCTTTAAGCCCCTCTATTACCCTATTACAGACGCTACAAATGTAGTTTTCCTACAACAGCGGCTAAAAGGTGATAAATATAATGTAGGAAGGCACTGATCTGCTTGCAGCATAACTGGGGATAGCATTGGAAGGCAGGGAATGTAATAATTACGCGTACGTACTTTAGAATAGTATAACCAAGTCTCCATAAGAGCTTCCTAGAGTCTTTATTGTATTATAAAAAACCAGAATTCCACAGGGTTCATCCCCTATTCTTCTGTTAATCTCGACGGAAGATAATATCACATTGTGTTTTCTATTTCTTTCTTTTTTGTTCAAAAAACATTTCTATAAAAAACAAATTAAAAGCTTATGCATTTAATTTATATTTTAAGTTTGCAAATCAAAAAATACTTATTAGAAGATTCTAAGTTCTGACTAAGAGTTCAAGGAAAGGAGCTGGAAAAGTTTAAGATATTCATCGAGAGAAAGGGTCTCTGGACGGGTTTTTTCAGAAAAGTTTAACTGGTTTAGAGCAGAGAAAACTAGATCTTTAGGATAAAGGTTTTTAAGAGCATTAGCTAATAATTTTCGTCTTTGTCCAAAAGCAGCTCGAGTTAAAGAAAAGAATTTCTTATGTAGAGATTCTTCAAGAGGAAATGTGTCTTTAACTGTCATATGAACAACAGCTGAGGACACTTGAGGTTTTGGGAAAAAACATCCTGAACTAACTTTAAAGGCGTAGCGTACGTCAGCAAAAAATTGTAAAAATATAGTTAGAGATCCGTATTCCTTCCCTCCGGGTTGTGCGGTAATACGTCGTGCGACCTCGTCTTGCATCATTACCGTGATAGTTTTCCATTGGTTAGGGACTTCTAAGAATAATTTCGTTAATAAGGGAGTTGTAATATGATAAGGTAGGTTCGCAACGACTCTTCCCTTCCCTTGCCAACCTTTCTCTTGCAACTGAGATAAGGGATACTTACACGCATCTGTGATTTCTAGATCTATAGGAAGTTGCTTTAGTGTTTCCTCAAACATGGGATCTTTTTCCAAAGCAACGACATGAGCACCTTGATTAACAAGAACTTCAGTAAGAGCTCCGAATCCGGGACCGATTTCCAGAACCCAATCCCCTGCTTCTACGCAAGACACAGCAAGGATTTTTCTTAGAATATTCCCATCTATCAAAAAGTTCTGTGATAGGCCTTTTTTAGGATGACCGTGGACTTGAGCTAGGAAGCGGGTAAGTTGATCAGGGGAACTGCGTGACAAGAGATCTCCTAAAGCCATGAAAATAGAGGAGGAGCTTCTTCAGAAAGCAGTTTAGCAATCATTGAAGAGTCAAATCCATAGCGTGCGCGCAATTTCATCTTATACTGACTTTCTATAGTCTCGGCATAATTCATAAATAGCGTCTGCTTAATCTGAGTTTCTATTTCTTCTAGGGGTTGCATGGTCATTGCAGATTTATCAAGAAGCACATAAAGCTTATATCCTGACTTATGAGCTTTAGGCTGGCTACAAATAGTTAGTGGATAGTTTACAGTGGATAATTCCATTTTATGAGCTTCGGACAACTCTTTGTCATTGCGTGTAAACTCCTCGGAGCAGACAAACTGCCCTCCTTGAGAAAGAGCAAGAGCAGATAAACGTTCTTTATTCCAGCTTTGTGTTTCATTTAACCTAGCGCAGACTTTATCAGCAATTTGACTCGATAACGACTCTGTAGCTGCTTTAATCGTAACGACTCTGTATTTCCATACAGTAGTTTTTGCTGCATCTTCAGCCAGCTGATTATAATGTTCGCGAATTTTTCCTGGGGTAACTTTCAACATTACCTTAGAACGCACCATCATACCCATAACTCTCTGAGCAATCAGGGTGCGATTTACCACGTTGAAAATATCTTCAGGAGTCATCTCAAAATGTACATAAAACTGAGATAAGTCCCTACCAAACATCGCTTCAATTTCTTGATTCACTGTCGTAGAATCCACCTGGATTTTTTTAGCCTTAGCATCGGCAACCATAAGAAACTCGTCTATTACAGATTCCAAAACGACTGGCCACATGGCTGTGTAGTATTGCGAACGCGCAGGATAGGAATCTACAAGCTGGGGATAGGAAGAAGCAAAAAGAAGATTGAGCTTATGGATAACATCTAAAGTGGTAACAACATTATCTTCATCGACTTTAAATAACACACGATCATGAATAGCAATTCCTGCAGGATCTTCAGGGATTTTTTCTGCAAGACTTGGATACTCGCGTTGTGCAGGGAGAGAACTTTCATGTCCTGGTAAAACTCCTACCGAACAAACCAAACCCACCAAAGAGAAAACGCTTAGTGTTTTGTTCTTCATGATTTGCTACTCCCTAATGGTTGACATGTCTAGGGATTAACTATAAGAAATTAACCAAATTTTGGCCACTTAGAGAAAAATCTTCATGAGAAAAGCATGAAAGACAAAGGGTTAATTTGAATGTAGATAGGTGCGAAATGCTTCAATATTAGAAAATTTCCTTCCCACTCCTGATTCTAAAAGACAAATTACCGAAGACGTTTGACCTTCCTTAGGGATCAAGCTGTGTTCGTATTCAGGAAGAATTGCTTCTAAAAATTCTCGATCTCGCGCGCTCATCCAAACAAGGGAAACTTGAGGAAGAAACAATCCTGCAAAGCAGGATAGGATGGCTTCACGGTCTTGCTCGTTAGCTAAAGAAATAAGAATTTTTTTATGTTTGCGTGAAAAATAAGATTGCGCAGCTATGAGACTCCCTAAGGAAGAAAACTTATGGGTATGCCATCGAGCTTGAGCTATCTGCAGAATGTCTTCAGCATAAGTAAGGTAGTGTTTTTTTTCTGTAAGCATATGCAATTTTATCAAAGCCTGGCACACAAGAGCATTTCCTGATATAGTCTCCCCATCAGAGAGATTCTCCTGTTTTAAAAGCAATGCGGCATCTCGACCGTCTGTGGTGTAAAATCCCCCACTTTCGGAACGAAAGGATAAGATCACCTCTTTCATGAGATCTTCTGCCAATAGCAACCATTTGGCTCCGCAGCCCGTCTCATACAGAGCTAGGGCCCCTAAAATAACTCCTGCGTAATCTTCTAGGCCTCCGGCATATTTTGCTTCTCCATCACGCCATCTACGCAGTACCGTAGAATGTTTGCATAAATTTTCACAGATAAACTCTCCGCATTTCTTTGCTACATCGATATAGTAGGCATCGCCGAGAATTCTTCCTGCATAAGCTAATGTGTAGACCATCCAGCCATTTTGGAATGTAAGAGACAGGTCATCTTTAAATGGTCTAACCTTAGTCGCCCTATACATGCGTAACTTTTCCTTAAGCCTGTCGATAATCTCGTGGAATTCTTCAACACTACAGCCGTACTTATCTGCGATCTCTTCGGTATCGATATTCGAAGGAATATGTAGGATATTTCTTCCGTTACAAAACCCTTCTCGAGAAATCCCATAATACTCGCAAAAAATTGTGGCATTCTCTCCAAGAACTTCGCGAATTTCTTCTCCTGACCATGTAGCATACCCTCCTTCAAAATCTCCCAAATGTTCTCCATGTTCTGAGGTATAAAAAGCTCCCACGGCGGGATTGTATAGCTCAGAAAGGATATAACGGAGAGTTTGCTTAGCCACAGAGCCATACTCAGGTCTTTTCATACAAACCCAAGCGTCTAGATAGTCTAATACTAAGAAAGAATTATCCACGAGACGCTTCTCAAAACAGGGAATTAACCATTTATCATCTATGGTGTAACAGTAAAACCCGCCTGCCAAATGATCGAAAATTCCCCCATGGGCCATCATGTGTAAAGAACGGTCTACAAAGAACAAACTTCTGTTATCTTGATACTCTACCCCATAGCGTAAAAGAAATTGACTAAGCAAGGCTGGTGGGGTTTTAGGGAAAGCTTTTACCCCTCCATAATGGGGATCTACATCAAGGTATAAGGCTTCGACTGTTTTTCGAAGAGAGCTCTCTTCCAGCATCTCTTTCCTTGCACATTTTTCTATAAATGAAGCTATTTCAAGAACTTTATGAGCCTGATGAACAAGCGTTTCTCTTTCTTCAGGATCCTCCCACATCAGGTTGAGTCTTTCTATTGTCTGTGAAAATGAGGGTATACCTAGTTTTCCTTCAGCTCCCAAATAATTTGCGGAGAAAAAAGGAAGAAGATCTGGTGTTAAAAAAACATTTAATGGCCATGAGGGAGAACTTTGATGCTCCCCTGAGACCGATAACATTTGCGCAAGATCAAAATAGAGATTAGCCACATGAGGTAACTCTTCTTTATCTACTTTGATATTAATAAAATTCTCATTTAGCATCGCAGCAACTTCAGGATTTTCAAAGCTTTCCCGAAGCATCACTTGACACCACCGAGAATGAGCACACCCTATAGAGAGGAAAATTGGTTTATCTTTTTCCACAGCAAGATCAAAAGCCTCACTACACCAAGGATACCAATTTACCGGCGTATGAGCATAAAGAAGAAGGTACGGAGATTTTTCACTAATAAGTCTATTCGTATACAACGGCTGCGTCATGATAAAATAAAAAAAACAAAAGTCTATACTCCATTTTAAATCAAAAAACACACTTTTAATATGATTTTTATCCCAACACCTTTATTAACTTACTTATCTAGAATCTCATAATTCTAATTAATTTTGTTTTAATTTCCCCTCCAACAAAAGAGCTTCCCAGCTCTTTTATTTTCAACGAGTTGTTATCTAACATGTAAATTTAGAGAGACTAATTGCAATAGTGCGGGAAAGAGTTTTTGATCTTGTCGTTAGTGATTTAGGAGTCGTGAGAAAATTATGGTTGAGCTTGATTTCCTAGTAAGGAAAGCCTAAACTAGTGTATTCGCGGAAGAGTGGCAGAGTGGTCGAATGCATCTGATTCGAAATCAGAAGTTCTCTTACAGGAACCGGGGGTTCGAATCCCTTCTCTTCCATTGTTTATTTCTACACGATTAAAAAGTAGAGAATACACCCCACACTTTATAGTGAGGGTATTCTCTAATTTTCTTAAGATATTCTTCCTTAACCTTCTGGTCCAATGACATAGGCAAGTAGAGACTGAAAGTGGTCATCAGAGAGATATGCGTGCATTTGTAACCACTGCGCGTCAGCAATAGCGGGTTTATACCCCTGTAGGCGTTGCACTGCAGGACTATAATGCATGCCTATAAATTGAATATTCGCTTGTTTGCATGCGGCTTCTGCAGAAATTAGGTTATCGTGATTTGCATCTAAATAGATCACTTGTTCTGGAAGGGCTCCCACCGTTGCGAATAGGGTAGGCAGAACTTCCTCCATAGTAATTCCATTAATGAGTCCTCCGGTAAAGAGCACTTGATCTTCTATAAACATAGCGTGTTGAGGTCTAGCAAGCGTTTTCGGATGCCGCACCCATCCGTCTGCACGCATAGATAGACATGAGGAAAATCCGACTCCCAGATCTACAGAAGATTGAAGAAAATGTTTTGCCATAGGAATAGGAAGTTGAGAAACTCCCAATACCCAGGCTTGTGACAAAGATAAAGCTTCTATAACTTTAGGAATATCTGGGTGAATCAGCTCATAGTCTACAGCGAAAGACACTGCAATTCTTTCGCCAAAGGCTTTTTCAAAGGGATCTGCAACAGATTCTTTGTTTTTCAAACTTTCTAAACGCTGGTGAAACCAGGAAGAGTTTCCTACCATTTGCTTAGGGAAAATCACAGTTTCTTCTAACGCTAGTAAAACTAACGATTCTTTCTTTGCATATTTATTGACAGCCTGCACGTTAGAAACTTGGATAATACTTGCTTCTAAGGAAAATACGGAAAAGATAGCTAGGATAAAAAATATAACCTTCATAGCAACTCCCTAAAAAAATTAGTTTATTTTACAGAGCACCCCTTTAGGAGGAAATATTTTTTTATATACGATTGTCTATAACGTTTTGACTATATTGGAAAGGAATAAAAAGGGCCCTAAGCACCCTCTCAGGGGGACAGAGAGGATACTATAAGGCTTGTTTCAGATAAATAATATTAACTCTTTTGATTAAGAGAATCTAGAGATAATTGCGCTGCAGCATCGGGGATAACCGTCAATGCCTGTTCCTCTTGAATCCCTACTGCTGCGGAATAAGGATCTACATAAAAAAATAAGCTCTCTGCAGCAGGGTAATATACGAAACCTTGAAATGAGATTCCCCACCCCAGGCACTCTCGCCCTAAAGCTTTAATTTCCTCGGGATTATCAGTTAAAAACATGATGTTTTTTGGAACTTTATTTTCATAGGTAAATAGCAACTTCATAGCTTCTGAGATCTCTGAGGCTCCACAAAATAAAACCCCCTCCTGTACCAATGCGGATTCACTACATTTTGTGTTAGTGTCTAAGAAAAAATCTTGCTTAGAAAATGCCTGGGAATGCAATTCTATACCCAATTCTTTAAGGCTCTTTAATGTTGAAGAAACAGAATCGATACCCAATAAAGAAATCCCTAACAAGGAACAAGGGTAATCAGAAAGTATGCGAGCAAACTGCTCTACGAAATTTGGCTCCAAACACTTTTTTCTTATTAATGTATCTAAAATGACCTGTTCTTCATCTACACGTCTCTTAGCCTTAAAAAAATCTCCTAAACGCGTAGAAAGCTTCGATAACCTACTTTGATACCAACCTGGAGAACCTATGTACTGATGCTGAACAACGGTATCCACATTGATGCAAAATAAAGTTTCCTCTCTGTTTTTTTCTAAATGATCAAAAATATCACCAAGAGAATAGGCCATTGTCATTGGCACAAATGGTTTCTTTGCTGCTTCAGCTGGAGACAATACTCCTAAGACTGCAAAAGCAAGTACCGACATCTTAGGAAGGTATTTCAGCCGATTGATCACGTTTACCACACCTTGGTTAAAACAAGAGCAAAGTGATAATAATTTTTTGAAATAAAATCAATAAGAAAAATTTTATCCGCAAAAAAAAATTCTCCACTCTCAATCATTCTTCCTATCTAATCTCACAATAAACTCTCCTTCTCCCGAGCCTCGGATCCTTTTTGTACCCCTAAACAGGAGTAAAGTATTTTTTTGAAAAACAATAGATTTAAAAAAATTACTTTATAACAATGCCTCTGCTAAAGCGCTGGTAGTCAGAAATAAGGGCTTTACGGACAAGAAACTCTCCTAACTCTCGCTAATCAACGCTACAAAACTTAAAAAATCAAACTTCGAGAGTGAATTCGGGATACGGATTTCATCCGTAGTACAAACGCGGGATTAGAATGCACCAGAATTCACTGTTTAACCTCTTAAATAGGGTGATATTATGTGTTTTCCCGGTTGTCCTAATTTTCCTAGCATTTCATGCACTTTCACTCGAACGACTGAAACCACTAAGAATCAGAAGGAAAATAATCAAGACAATGGTAGTACTGCATCTGCACCGGTAGTGGTTACAAAACAACCGAGCCCATCAACAGTATCCACAACAGAAGTGAAATTTCTATTAAACCAAACTGAGGATAGTGGTGTTTTGGAAACTGCTGAACGTATTCAACGTCTGGTAGAGGATTCTCAACGGGTAATTCATAATCCTCAAATACAACAAGGCTGTTTAGTCTGTTACGATCAGTGTGCGCCACGCTGTGACCATCGTTGCGGATGTTTCGGACACTGGATCTGCGCCTGCTTTAAAGCCTGTTGTATTTTAGAAACACCAATGAAAACGAATATCCCTGATGTTATGCAACAGATGGATAAGCTTCATGGGCCTTTAAGTCTAGCTATGGCATTGCATGAACTGCAATGGAATATTACTGACATGGCCGTCAATAACTGCCACATATCACAAGAAGAAGAAGAATGTCTTGAGGAGACCTGTAGAAGAGCTAAAAAGAAACTTTCTGGATCTTTCATCCATTTATCTCAACAATATTTCTACGATACTACCAATGCTCTCCCGGAAGATAAACTCACGGAATCTATTCTTCCCGTCATACTTAAAATTATGAGAGAAAAATCTTGGAAACAACCTCTTTATCAAAAAGTGCCTCTGAAATGTTGGATCTTAGAACCCACATCTGACGTAAACTTACCTCAATCGCGGTTAAGTCTAGATAGGTCATCACTATCGCCTTCAACTGAAAAAAGCATGTATACGAATCCCACCCGAGCAATCGCAATAAGATACGACAAAAAGAAAATGACAAAGTTTCTCTCTAACCTAGAGGTTCTTTCTCTAGAAAGCGGAGCTACAGGAAAATTAGGGGCAAAAGAAGCGCATTTAGTAGTTACGATATTTGATGTTCTACGCATTATGAGCGCGGGAGAAGATTCCCCCCTAACAAAAACTGGTGGCTCTTTAAGTTATGAAATGGACCTGTTCATCAAACTCTTTATGTTAATTTTAACCGCCTGCGGTTATGTTCCTTTGGATGAACAAGGAAAGACTAACGTTCAGTACGACGATAAGAACAATAATCTTGTAAGCATATATCAACTAGCAATGTCCAATTATAACCAACCAGGAGATACAGAGAGCACTCAACCACCTCAACCATTAGCAACTACAGAAAAATACTCATCATATGAATCCCTCGGTGCACGCCCTAAAACAGAAAAATCTGTAGCATTTTCCTCAATTGTATCAGTTGGGTATACCTCTTCCTCCCTCACGTCTCAATCATCAATACCCCCGAGTCCCCATTCCCCCAAAAGAGGACCTCTTGTACGTCAAAATAGCGTACGCACCCGCTCCACTCCTTCGGATGATTACCGACCTCCAAATGACGAAGAATGGTTGCTAGCAATGATCAATGGAAACGATGATAGTAGTGATGATGAAGAAGATGTTGCACGTCAACGTCAACTCCTCAACAGTTCTCATAATCTAGGAAAATTGTTTGCTGCCATGAAAAAAGACTATGGAGACGTGTAATCCTTTCATGTTGAAGAGACCTTCACTTCATGTAGGAAGGTCTCTTAAATTAAAAAATATTTTATAGACTTATAATAATTTTTTTTAATAGCATGTGTCCGCCTAAATGCTTCTTAGCACACAAATGAGGATGATCCACGCTTTGGTTTCTTAAAAAATTCTCCGAACTTAGCAATGTACCTTCTATTTTCGTAAGGGCAACAGCTCTTATGAACTCATTCCCCAGTAGTATTAAAAGTGCATAAAGCCATTTAGCGAAGGATTAAGAATCGTCAACCGTAAGAGGATTCTTAGTAAAAAACATTGTTATTTATGGAGTAAATTATGTGCTGCCCTGGAATTAACGCGAGCTGGCGTTCATCTCAAGATGCCTGCTCAGAAGAAAGCCTTGCTTTAAACGGAATTTCAAAACAACCCGGATCCTCTTCAGAATTTCATCTGAAAATTGGGGATCCTTCACTATTAGACACAATTCGAGCTGCTGGAGATCTTGTTTCAGATGCCTTGAATTCTGCAAGAATTCAAAGAACCAGCCAATTCTGCCAAGATTCTTGCAGACCCTGGTGTGCTGACTCTTGCTGGAGCCCGTGCCTATGCTTTTTCGATTGTCTTTGCGCATGCATGATCACCCCAGAAGATCAAGCGGGCTCTCAAGAAAAACAAGACGAGCTATCTGAGTTTATCCAAAATCAAAGAGAGATGTTTGGACCCATTTGCGTGGGTATCGCCATGAAAAATGGTCCTTGGGACGTCTCTAAACTACTAGCTGAGGGGCATACTCTATCCGAAGAGCAGAAACAACTATTTTCTGAGAAATGTCAGGAGGCAAAAGAACAGCTAGGAAAATGCTTAAAAGGAGGATCTCAACAAGAGCTCTTTAAAATTGCCAACGCTTCTCATCATCTCCCTTCCAAAGGTTCTACAGAGATAGAAAATGTGAAAAAATCCCGCGAGGAATTTACTAGCTCCAAGACCCCCCCATCTCTTCCCACATGTTTGATTCTTTACCCCGCCGAGAATGCTGAAGGCGCTTCTAACGAACAAAGGTCAGGATATACTTTGAATCTTCAAAGATTACAGCAGCAACTCAGCCAATTGGAGGTCGTAGATTTGAACTCTAGTGAAACAAGTTGCTTAGGATTTCAATCCCGAGAAGCTGTAAGTATTTTGATTTTCACTTTAAACAAGTACGTTGATGAAGCAAAAAATACCTTTGACTCTCCGGGATTTGGATTAACTCTTGAAGAATCGAAATATCGTATTTTGCTTCTTCTTTCTTTACTCTCTTTGGGATTCGCCCCTATAGGTGCGGATCAAGAACTGCCTACATGCTTAGAGCAATTACAAAACACGAGCAAAGAACTATACAAACAAGAGAAAAACGCTCCCAAAACCTCTATCGATACACGATCCTTAATAGGAACGGAAGTAAGAGTAAGTTCTGGATCAGGATTCACTCTACCCAAGTATGGGCAGAGATCGATTATTAGCGGACGTATACCAGCGTGTGCTAATAGTGATGCTGAGGAATCATGTGTTGACGGAGTAGTACACGATACCATGAATAATGCTGAGCTTTGGGATCCTACAAATCCTAAATCTCAAGAAGCCCTTCTCAAAATGGCCAAAAACATTACAGCAATGACTTCAAGTCTATTTTTAAGATAATTATCAACACACGATTTAGAGGCGGATTTTTCCGTCTCTTCCCACAAGCTCTTCAAGTTATACATAGATCAAACAATCTTGACACGAGAAAAAAATCTTTTTCAACTAAGACAAAACTTTTCTCCTGACAAATCCTCGTCCTTCACTCTCACTCTATCCAACACTTTCTCAATGCTTGAAAAAATATCTAGAAAAAAAGCTGAGAACTCGAAATCATGTAAGTCCCTTATCCTCAATAGACAATTCAATAAGTTTAGAAGATTGCCGTAATAACGGAGAGAAAGATGTGTGCACCAATTGCTTCGTGTGGTTTTAATTGCTCTGCTGGAGCAGAAGGTAGTAGTGAAGGTAGTCAATCATGTAGCAACGGGGTATCCCACCCAATAACAACGCAACCAAAGAGCAAACTTACCCTAGAAGTTAAGTTTGGTGAAGACGGGATCCTTGACACTATCGCAAAAGCAGGAAACCTTCTAGAATCTGTGTTAAGCAGCCCAAGAACGCAACGTGGCGCCACTTATTGTCAACAACATTGCGGCCCCTGGTGCGAATCACATTGTCCTAATTGGCTTTCGCATTGTTTCCAATGTCTTTGCACTTGCGTGATAGATGAACCAAGTCCTTCATCGGATGATCCAGATCTTTCTCTTTTTTTATCAAGCATGAGACAAAATCATGGCCCTATTGTTTTAGGATTAGCTTTACAACAGTCTCCGCACAATTTTCCCCAACTCTTGGCTGAAGGGAGCACGTTAAATCAAGAAGACAAAGATGATTTTAACGATCTCTGTTCCAGAATAGCTGTACTCTTTGCAAACAAACTCATGGGAGGAATCCAAGAGGAGTTGTTTAATCTAGCTAATGACCCTGGGAGTATTCCAGAAAAAGGTTGTACAGATACCTTGATGGCAAAACGTGGGTACAATCAGTTTAAACATGGAATAAAAAATGAACCCCCTCAATGTTGGATTAGTTATCCCTCTATAACTGAAGAAGAGTCGACAGGGACAGCTTCTACAGTTTGTCATGTTAAGTCCCTAGATTTTGTTAAGCTTAAAAAACAACTGGCTCATCTAGAGGTTATCCCCGTTAATGATCAAGAAGTATATCCTCTAGGGAAGGAGTCGGAAAAAGTAGTTTCTATACTAAAAAACACCCTATTTAGCCTGTCTGCCGGAGCAGAGTGTTTCAGCTCTAGCGAAACAGGTTTTGGTTTAACCTTCACTCATACAAAGCTGTTAGACTTGATTCTTCTTTCTCTTTTAGCTGCAGGTTATGTTCCTACAGACAACCAGGGTCTCCCTCCATTAACCTTGGGCTTGTTAAAAGAGTTATCGCATTATTTAAGGCGGCAGGAGCCAAAGAGCGCTACCCCTCAAGAAGAGCAGAGTTCTGGTTTAAAAGAACTCTCAGAAACTGAAATGGATGGTGGCTCTCCCCTTAGTTCAGAGATAGATCCGTCCACACAGAATAATACCGACTGGTTCACAAGTCAGAATCAAGAAGATCTATTAACCCTAGCTAGTAAAGTGAACAGCCTTTCTCAGTTACTAGGATAATTTTTTCGAGAAACATAGGAACTAGAGGAGGTCAAGCTGCGCCTTCTCTACATGAATCTGGTTTTCACGTTTTATAACTAAAAAATAGAAAGCAAAGATCCCAGCCACCAAATGGCCATACCGCTAATGGTGATAAGACCCACCCACCAAAGATTAGACCAAGTACGAATAGCTTTTTCTGGGGAGTTTCTTCCTCCCATAGACTCTAAATCTAGTAACATTTCCATATTATGTTCTGAAAACTCTTTAAAGATTTTCATTACATAAGGATGTTCTTGAAGAATACGCTCGCCGTCCAATCCTAAATACGCGGCATACTTTTTTATAAATCCTTGAGCATAAATTGGAGAAATTAGCTTACCCAAACAGCCATTTTCTATAGCTTCTAGGCAGGAATAACGTATAGACGTTGCTGCTTCTACATCTTTTAATGATAGGAGCTGTTCTTCGCGTTTTGTGCGAAATACCTCTCCTAAATGTACTAACTCTTTATGAATTTGTTCTGCCATAGAGATCCCTTTTGCAAGGTCACTGAAATGAAAAACTCTGGATTTTCTAGAGACTTCCTAACCTCAGTATAGGGGAAAATAAAAAATTCTCCCAATTTTAAAGCCCTGCCCACTTGTAGGAATATACGGAATTAACATTTAATTTGTATTTCGAAATCCACATATACACTATATATCCTTATGCTATGTAGGGTATGATGATATATGTGCACAGAAAACAGAAATTTTCTATCCTTAGTACGCCAAGATAATTCGTCGTTTTTTTTATGTCTACACCATTTGTGACCACGCTCTCATCCTCTTTATACGGCTTGCTTAAGGATCGCCTTGAGGAAAAAGGCTTTATTTTAACACAACCGCAATACACTATTTTCCAAGCACGCTCTCCCTCGGTAATGTGTACTCTCTATTCCTCTGGAAAGCTTGTTGTTCAAGGGAAGGGATCTAAAGAATTTATCGAATTTTTCTTAGAGCCTGAAATTCTGCTAACATTTACTCATAACCGTGTAGAAGCAGATCTTCGTCCTCGCTTAGGTGTTGATGAATCTGGAAAGGGAGATTTTTTTGGCCCTCTATGTATTGCTGGGGTCTATGCTCGCGATGAAGAGACTCTGAAAAGTCTCTATAAAACAAAAATCCAAGATTCAAAACTACTCAATGATGCGCAAATCCTCTCCTTAGCAAAAACTATTCGTTCCTCCTGTACCTACGATGTTATGATTCTTTATCCAGAAAAATATAATGAGCTTTATGGGAAATTTCATAATCTCAATATTCTTCTAGCCTGGGCACACGCAACAATCATTGATAAACTTGCTCCACGTCCTTCTGGAGAAGTTTTTGCTATTTCCGATCAATTTGCTTCCTCAGAAAGTGTTTTACTCAATGCATTAAAAAAGAAAAATACCGATATTTCGGTAATTCAAAAAGTACGCGCAGAACAAGATATCGTTGTCGCTGCAGCGTCTATATTGGCTAGAGAGGCCTTTATTACAACAATGACAAATTTAGAACAGCGCTTCTCCTTAAAGCTACCTAAAGGAGCCTCTGCGCAGGTAAAATCTGTAGGAAAATCTATTTTAAACAGCCGGGGAAAAGAGGTTTTATCTCTTGTGTGCAAAACACATTTTAAAACCTTCAATGAAATTTGTGACTCTGCCTCTGCTTAAAAATAGCGTAAACAACCTCTGGGAATTCTTGAAATAAAAACCGGAGTTATTGCTAATTCCCATGAAAATAAGTAGTAATCTATCCTATGAAAGTATAGTCTAATTTTTATTAAGATAAGTCAAAATAGCTAAGACTCTTTTCCGAGAAAACAGGGCGATATCTCTCCCCATTTAAAACTATATTACCGAGGGGATCTTGTCCTGCTGGAGTTGTAAATAGAGATATGTTGAAGTTGTTATTTCACGTGATGACTCTTGCTGGTCATCTGCTCTCCACTCCCATTTATATTGTTTATGATGCTTGCGGCATCGATAAAGAAGCGTTAGATGCTCGCCCTAAACAACATCCTTTTTCTCTACAAACACAATATCTACAAGTAGAAAGCGCCGACTTTAAGAAATTACCAAATCAATCTCTTGGCTATCGTCAATTCGATACGACTTTCCTTTGTACGCTTCCTATAACCCCACAATCAGGAGCTCTCTTCTCCATGGGTTATGTGGGAGCTAATATCCTTTGGGATAATACGCAGCCAGTCGTTGGAGACCAGAATTCCCTAGGATATTATACATTCGAAGATAAGTCCTACTACAGCTATGTACTGTTATCCACAGGTTTCTACACCTTGTCATTAAAAAATTGGCAGTGGTCTGTAGTTTTCTCTACTCTCCTTGATCCAGAAAAGATAGAAGCGGGTTATGGGCTATACCAAGCCATACTTTCTGGAAAATACCAAGCTACCCCGCAGTTATCAGTGATTTTTGGGATGATTAATGAAACGGGATTGCATCAAGAAAAAGCCTGGCCTTTATTGGGTGCTACCTATAAGCCTAATGATAAGATCACAATCAACTGCATTTATCCAATAAACTTCTCTGTGGAGTATAACTGCACTTCTGTGTGTGACTTTGGAGCTGCTTACCGCCTGACTCGATTCAGAAAGAAACTCCACTCCAATAAGCTTTCTTCCTCCAAAGGGATTTTTGAATATCAAGGCCGAGAAATCGAGGGCAATGTTAAACTCAGCCCCTGGCCGGGCAGTTTTATTAAGCTATTTTACGGGTTATCTATAGGCAGCGATATCTCGCTAGCAGATAGCCATAATAATAACCTGACAAATTATCCTTTCAAATCCTCGACATTCTTTGGCGGATCTGCTGCGCTTTCTTTCTAAATAAAAAAATTTTTAGTGTGTTTATAGCGCAAACTATTAATTCTAATTCTAATTTCGATTGTACTAAATTTTACAACTCCTTAAACTTTTTAAATTCTAATGTATAAGTTCATTTTTTAAAGACAAAATGAATTGTCGTGAAGTTTGTAAAAAAAGCGCACAGATTTATTTCGATTGTACTTTTCCTGAAAGGGTTGTAGCACGTCACTGTCAAGATAAGGCGAAGCTTTATCCCAAAACAGCGATGGCTATCGAGGTATTCGTGGCTGTTATTTTCGGCACAATCAAAATTATCACCTTCCCATTAGCGACATTCTCAGCTATGGGGTTACTCCCCCTTACCTGCGCGGTAAAAGGCATTTCTTCAAGAAGCTGCGCTCATTTTCTTGCTTACCTTGGCGCTTGGTTCATCAGCCTATTAGTCTCTGCTCTTATTATTTCAGCGATTTTTGGCTTAGTTATGATTGCTCCCGAAGCCGTCTTCTTTATGATTGGTGTTTGTGGAGCTGCGGGAGCTAGTGCAACTTTGTTGAACATCCACAGGGAATTATTTTCTTTAAGATCTTTATAAACTCAAGATATTAAAAAAAATCTAGTTTCAGATGCGAGTTCTGCGTCTTCAATTTCCCTTTCTCCCCCCTCCTGCCGGAAAGGCATCTCTGAAAAGACAACCGCTGGTGTGGAAATTTCAGACAAAGAAAATTCATAATTTTCTATCCCACTGCCACTCCATCTCGGTGAATCGTCTTCTAAAGACTGGGGAAATACTAAAATCTTTACGGAACACTAACTTAGTCAAAAATAAAACCATCACAACTAAACAACAATAACTTTTATAATATAAGCTAGTATTCATGAAACAATAGTTTTTAAAACCTTTGTTTTCGCATCTAAAAACAATATAAAAACAGAGCTTACGTGCATGAGTAATCCTATAGATCCTTTAGGGCAATCACCCCGATCCACTCCGAAAAGTTCAGTGCCCACGCCACGCACAGGCCCAGGAAATCGTATTCTTGCGACTTCCACGGGTTTTTTTGGAAGGCTTCTCTCCATCCCCGATCGCAATCCCAAGATGCGTTATGTCTTTGATATTGCGATTATTGCGATTGCTGTTATCTCTATGGTTGGTATTCTTGTTGCCTCCCAGGGACAAGGATTACTGCTATTTGGGTTAATTCCCGGGTTTATTTTTGGTACTTTGGGAGTGATTATGCTCATTTCCGATGTCGCCAATACACCTAGATCACAAAAAATTGCCGATACCATTACAGCCATTCTATTACCGTTTATTCTTCTGGGAATTGCTTCTGCTTTAATAGCTTCGGCATACTTTTCTGTTGGAGGAAGCGCTCTTATTTTTGCTAATCCTCAATTCATTATGGGCTTTATGACCATAGGTCTGGCTCTAGTGTCATTGAGCAAGGTCACATTCCAGCATTTTAAAACTGAAGCATTGATAAAGGCTCAGCAAAAGGTTAGCGAAATTTCTGAACAATCCCTAACCTCTGGAGCTCCCTCTGAAAAAGATATAAAACGTGTTGCTCAAGAGAGAAAAAGAGATTTTGTCTCAGATGCGCGACGAGAGCATGAAAGTCAAGAAAGCCGCACGTATGCACGTCGTAGACATATTTCCAGAAGCTCTCAAGGAGAACTGCAGCATCGTCCAAAAAATCAAGTAGAAGCCGAGAGAGCGGATTTAGACTACACACCTGAATATGATGAGTATTCAGAACTTCTACAAGGCGACTTCTCGTTTTTACATGATACATTCAATCCGTTCTCTCCTGCCTATGTACCTCCGCAAACTCCTGATGTCCCTGTGTCTTCTGCACCAAAAGTTCCTTTAAGCCAGACCTCTCCTAGCGAATTTTTGGGAACAGGCCCCATCACCCCAACACCACGCAAGGTACATCGCATATCCTCGACATCTTCATCATCGCGATTTCGCAATAGTGATGAAGAGGAAGAAAGACAAGAAAGAGAGAGTCAAGGAGATGACGAATCTTCAGATGTAGAGAATTCTGATTCGCAGGGAAAACAAAATAGGAAGAAGAAAAAGAAGAAAAGCTAAGCTTCTTAAAAATATCCTTACGGATAAAAATAAAAGGGCTCTTTTGATGTTTTTCAACCTCAAAAGAGCCTTTTCCCTTAGACTGCCAATAGCATACGAAAAACCTTTAGATTTTTCAACTATTACTTATCTAATTCTACAAGCAATATCTCATTCACCCTATTTGGTGGGGCCTTTCCTTGAGTACGCTTCATAATCTGCCCGACTAAAAACCCTAAAGCTTTTGTCTTCCCACTCTTATAGTCGACTACAGATTGTGGGTTAGCACTGATCACCTCAGAGATAATTGCTACCAAGGCGCTTTCATCTGTCATTGGCAACATTTCAGGATTTTCTTTAAGGATAACTTCAGGACTCTTGTCTGGAGATTCCATCATCATATCGGCAATATCCTTAGCAATCTTTCCGGTAATCACCCCCTTATCAATAAAATTGACAAGCTGAGCTACGCCACTAGGAAGAATTCCTGAAAAGGCAAGATTCTTGCCTTGTGTTTTACAGCGCCCGGCAAACTCTACAGTTACCCAATTAGAAAGAGCTCTGTAATTTTTACATTCTTTAGTAGCTAACTCGAAGAAGTTTGCAATGTGCTTATCACTAATCAAAATCGCAGCAATATCTTCTGCGAGAGCATACTCACGCAGATATCTTTGGTATTTGTCATAAGGAAGCTCGGGAAGCGTCTTGCGGATATCATCAATATAGGCTTCTGTTAGTTGCAATACAGGAAGGTCTGGCTCTATGAAATATTTGTAATCTTCAGCGCGTTCTTTAAGACGCATCAATACGGTTTTTTTCTTTTCAGGATCCCAACGATAGGTTGCTCCGGGGATAACCGTTTTCGGATCCTTATTAGGATTTTCTAAATAAGCCTCTATTTGACGGCAGCGTTCTGCTTCTAGAGCTTGTGCCATAAAAGCAAAGGAATTCATGTTTTTAATCTCTACCTTATTGCGTAGTTCTTCGCTACCTTTAGGGCGCACAGAGACGTTTACATCAAAACGCACCGAACCTTCTTCCATATTGCAGTCAGAAATTCCTATGTAATCGAGTAAAGATACCAGAGCTGTAGCATAAGCAACAGCATCGTCAGCACAAAACATACAGGGCTTAGAAACAATTTCTATTAAAGGTACGCCAGCGCGGTTATAATCCACTCCAGCAAACTCTCCAAAATGTTTTAGCATTCCAGCATCATCTTCAATATGCGCTTGAGCGAGTTCAAAATAACGTTCTTCACCTCGGACAATAGCTTTAACATATCCTCCACGCACTATAGGATGTTCGAATTGGGTAATTTGAAAATTCCTGGGACTATCGGGATAGAAGTACGATTTTCTATCAAACCGGCTAAGTAAAGCCACCTCTCCTTGAACAGCACAAGCGAATAAAATCGCTTTATTCACAGCTTCTTTATTTAATACAGGAAGAGATCCTGGCATTCCCGTACATACAGGAGATATATTTGTATTAGGTTCGTCCCCAAAACGATTTTGCGCAGAGCTGAATAACTTTGATTTTGTATTTAATTCTACGTGAACTTCAAGACCTATGACGGATTCCCAATCAGCATAAACATCGCTCATTACTTCACCTCTCCATCAAAAAGTTTGTTACATCCCTCAGGGCATATATTCTTAATCCCCGAATGTTCCTGGAAGCTATAACCCACCTGGCATACCTGCTGATCCCTACCTTGTTGTCCGATTATCTGAAGCCCTAGAGGAAGCCCTTCTTTAGAAAATCCTGAGGGTACGGCAATAGCGGGTAGGTAGGCAAGATTCATAGCAACTGTATAGATATCTTGTAGGTATAGAGATATAGGATCGAGAATCTCTCCATCAGCGAATGCGGGGCAGGAACAGACTGGCATAGCAATCACCTCACATTTTTCATAAGCCTTTTGGAAAGCCTGAATAATTTTTGCCCGGATTGCTGTACCTTTTTTGTAGTATACACTTTGACGTTCTGCGGATAATACGTAGTTTCCTAAAAGGATCCTACGCATAACTTCCTTCCCAAATCCTTGAACACGAGAAAGTGTGTAGACATCCTCCATACTATGCGCTTCTAAGGAACGGTATCCGTAACGGATACCGTCAAATCTTGCTAGATTTGTAGCGGCTTCAGCAGAGGCAACAATGTAGTATACAGAAACTGCATGGTGTAAAATATCAAGATCTATATCTACAATATGACTTCCCTGACGTTCTAAAACATTTAAAGAAGCAAAAAAGTTTTCTTTAATATCGTCTCGCAAGCCTTCCAAAAATCCCATAGGCACCCCGATCAAACTGGGGACTTCTAGAGATAAGGCATCTTGAAAAGATCCTGTGAAAAACTCCTGGGTAGTAGCATCATTCTTATCCTTCCCAGCGAACACATCCATAGCCAAAGCGACATCTTCAACGACAGTTGTTAAAGGGCCAATTTGATCTAAAGAAGAACCAAAAGCGACCAAACCATAACGCGAGACAGCTCCATACGAAGGCTTGAATCCGACAACACCGCAAAATGCTGCGGGCTGACGGATGGATCCTCCCGTATCAGAACCCAAAGCCATGGGGCAAAACCTTGCAGAAACCGCGGCGGCAGATCCTCCTGAAGAGCCTCCGGGAACACAAGATAAATCCCAAGGATTTTTCGTGGGATGAAAAGCAGAATATTGAGTTGTTGATCCCATAGCAAACTCATCCATGTTGAGTTTGCCTAAAATAATCCCATCTTCAGCTTCTATACGTTTAATTACTGTAGCGTCAAAGGGAGCTATGTAATTTTCCAACATCTTAGAAGCACAAGTGGTGCGCAATCCCGTAACATGGATATTATCTTTTATCCCTATGGGGACACCGGCGAGCTTCCCTAAAGGCTCTCCCCTTTCTCGTTTTGCATCTACGATAGCAGCTTTTTCGTAAGCTCTTTCCTTGCAAAGAGACAGAAAAGCTCCTATGCGGCTATCTTCCGTTTCTATTCTATTATAAAAATACTCTGCTATCGCTGTAGCTGAAGACTCCCCACTAACTACAGAATTTCTTAACTCTAAGGCACTCTTTCGATACATATATTCCTAAAACTGCGATCTCTACTTAATTACTGTGGGTACTTTTACTAACCCGCCCAAAGATTCGGGAACATTGGTAAGAAATTCCTCACGTGAGAAATTTGAGATAACGTCATCTTCTCGCAAATCTTCAGGACTAATGACATGTTGTGATAAACCGACCTCAACAATAACGTCCGTGACATCCAAGGAGATAGATGTTTTCATAATTCCAATGACTTCATTTAAAGAAGTTTCGTATTCTTGAATAAGCTCTTCGCTTAGTTCCAGAGCAGAACTCTTCGCCAAAAGTAAAATTTCTTCTCTAGTTACGTAGGGTTGTGTCATTTTCTAATCCCGATATTGTATTCTGATGAAGCTAATATCTATAATTTGAGCTTTTATGAAAAAACTTCTCGCTCAACTTAACTCCTTGTATGCAAAAAGTCAATGCCTCCCCAACAATCTAAAAACAAAAAAAAACTTTATTAAATTGTAAAAAAGATTAAAAGATGGAATTAAGTATACATCACTTAGGAGAAAAGCAATGCTAGGCAAACTCGTTCGGGGACTATCCTCTCTTATTGTTGTTCTTGGTGCATTGAACGTAGGAATTATAGGATTAACTCATCATAAAGTAAACCTTATTGCTCGACTATGCGGAGGCGCAAGCACAACAGCAACACAAATCACTTATATTATCATTGGAATTGCAGGAATTATTTCCCTGGTAAGTTTTTGTAGTTGTTGTTCTAAGAAACATCAAGGTAAAGACTGCTGTTCTAAGGGTCACACATCTCATCATTGCGATCCTAAAAATTAGATCTTCTCTTCTCAAGAAAACCTGAGATTTCTTCCTAAAATAGTTCTCCTAGTTTTATAGATATCGACTAGAAAATCAAAAGCCATGTGATTTTACGTGGCTTTTGATATTTTTGTTCCCACCCACCTAGATCCCTTCTCTAGTTTTACTCCACTGTTGTTTCTTGATTTTTTAATTTCTATTTCCTATTGGGAAAAAGTAATCTTTCATACCAACCAAAAACCCTTGTTATGAAGCCTTCTCTTCCTTGGTTGTTAATTTCCTCTGCAATTACACTTCCATTATCGTCTATAGTTGCTGACGAAACATCCCTAGCAGCTAACCTTCCAGAATCCCAGGTTCAAGAACAAAATGGGGAAAAAACCTTAAGTTCTAACGATAATTACGATGGGAGTTCTAAACCAGATACGCCTTTCACGCGTAAAGATTCTTCTACTGCAGGAGGAACCACTTACACACTTCAAGATGATGTATCTTTTGTAAACGTAAGTAAAACGCAGGCGCCGTCTGCATCGAGCAAGAAACCAGAGGCTCAAAAAGAGACGAAAGACTCTGCCCCCACTGAAGATTCAGAAACTACTAATGAAAAACACACAGAGAAAACAACGCCCACAGAATCTGGTACCGAAGGTGCTACTGATGCTGGGCATACTATAGAGAAAGGTCCAGAAACTTCAAAAGAATCAAGTAATGATACCGGTGCCACAACTTCTCCCGTTTCGGCAAATATGCTCAGAGTTAATGCAGTATCTTTAAGTAGCGACACCGCATCTTCTCAAAACCAAAACAAGGAAAGTCAAAGTTCTTCTGCATCTCAGGAAACAGACAAAAGCTGTTTTTCAAATACCGAGGGTCCCCTAACCTTTGTTGGTCAAAACCATTCCTTAACCTTTAAGAATATCAGTGTAACAGCGTAAGGATCTGCCATTAACAATAGTGCGGGATCTGAGTTAACATTTTCAGGATTTAGCAATTTAACCTTCTCCAGTGCCACAAGTCAAACTCAAGATAAAGCAGACAGTGCTATCTATGTAGGGCCTAAAACCACAGTAACTCCTCCCATCCCGCCTCCAGCAAACTCGGAAGCAAGTGGTGGATCACAAGATTCTTCGAGTGAAAATACAGAACCTAAAGGCGAAGAAAATCAAAGTGAAGATCGGGGATCAGAGTCCAAAGTTAACGGTGGTGAATCAACAACCACCGTTGTAGAACCAGCAGCTTCAGCGACCCTCTGGAGAATAACTTCTGATACATCTGTGGCAAATGCTGACGTTAGCGACAACCCCAGTACAACAGGAGTTAATTCCGCAGGCAATTCAGTTCATCCTGAAATCAAAGTAGGAAAAGATGCTGGAGAAAACAGCATTTCCGAGGAAAAAACTAAAGAGGCTTCTGCCCCTGCCACTACTAGCCCAAGCATTACTTTCAAAGACAACGTTGATATTACATTTGAGAATAACTCCTCTAAGAAAGCTGGCGGAGCTATTAATGTTAATGGTGGAACAGGAAAAATAGAAAACAACACCGGGACATGCACTTTCTCCAAAAATAATGCTAAGGAACAAGGTGGTGCTATATCTATTACAGGTAATTTCGATATTACCGGTAACAAAACCGTCGTCTTTTCTGGGAACAAAGCTCAAGTCATTTCCTCTCCAGCACAAGAAACGGAAGGAAAGGCAGCTGAAGTTACGGAGCAAGAAGTCCCGGCAGTCACAACAGGAACTGGGGGTGCTATCCATTATTTAGCTGCCCCAACTACTTCTGAACCTGGAATTTCGGGTCAGCCCTCTGGTCAAACTGAAATTCCTTCTTCTTCTGTACAGGCTATATTGTTATCAGCAGATATCCCAGCACCTACTCCTGTAAAAAAACAACAAGAACCGGCTCCTGCAGAGGATCCATGTTTAACGATCTCTGGTAGTACTTCAGTGACATTTACGAATAACTCCTCTACTACTAGTGGTGGGGCTATTCACGCTAAAAAATTAGTTCTATCTTCTGGTGGAGACATCACCTTCTCTAATAACTCCTCAGGAAAAGGCGGAGCTATTTTCATTACCGATGGCGGAGATATCAGCATCACAGCTGAAACAGGATCGATTACCTTCCAAGGAAACACCGTTACATCTGCCGATGACATTATCCTTCCCAGTAAAACTCCAGAAACTGGTGAGAAAGCAAATAAAGAACAACCTAATGCTGCTCTTGCTCTAATTGCATCTAAGGCTAGTGCTAAAGCTGTCGCAGCCAATCAAAATCAAAAGCCTACACACAATGCCATTCATTTAGGCAGCGGAGCTAAAATTTCCCAATTACGCGCTGGAACAGGTCAAACGATCTTTTTCTATGATCCTATTACAATGGCAACAGCAAGTTCATCAAGTCAATCTCCTGCTAAACCTTCTATCCCAGATTCTTCAATAAGAGCTGCTGCTGTTTCTGCACCAGCACCCGCAGTAACTCCTAAAACTCCACTAAAAATCAACGCTTCAGATTCAAACGCAACTACCGTGTATAACGGTACAATTGTATTTTCTGGGGAGAAGTTATCCACAGAAGCTGCTGCGAATCCATTGAACGCAACAAGTGTTTTTGACACAAGCGTGTCTCTTGAAGCAGGAACTCTTGTTTTAAAAAGCGGAGCGGGTCTGATTGTAGATTCCTTTACACAGCAAGAGGGTTCTTTAATTGTTATGGATGGCGGAACATCAATAATAACGCGTGTCCCTACAACTGCCAGCCCTGCTCCAAAAGCAACACTAGCTGCTGAGGCACTGCCTGTTGTAAGAGCATTAACCAAATGCACAGATCCTAAGGTTGTATCTGAGTTAGTAGCCTCCTCTTTAATGAACTTTAAGCAAAGAGGTCCTTCAGCCGCAACACCTGCAAACCCTGGGGTATCAGCTTCCCAAACACAAGCTGCAGATGGATCTATTACCATTACTAATCTTGCTGTTAACCTAGATTCTTTAGGTGATGGCAAAATGATTACCCTTACCGCTTCGGGAACAGGTAACATCACTTTATCAGGAGATTTACAATTCCAGGATAGTAGTCAGAACTTCTATGACAATCCTTTATTAAATAAAAACTTCTCTGCAAACATTTTAGACATTTCTACGAATGGCTCCGGAAAAATCGAGACTAATAACTTCAATATGATTCCTCAGGGATCTACAAGTTCTAATGTTGGTTATCAAGGAAAATGGGAAGTTATTCAAACTACAGATACAAGCGGAAAGGTTTCCTTCGAGCTTAAATGGATAGCCTCTGGCTATACACCTCCTCCTACCCGTAACGCACCTCTCGTGCCCAACAGCTTATGGTGTTCAGCTATTGACATGCGCGCTATTCAGAATCTTGTTGAGGTTAGCGCGCAAAACTAAGCTCCTCGCAAAGGACTCTGGACTTCTGGAATATCTAACTTCTTCCACAGAGACGCTACAAAATTACAAAAAGGATTCCGCCATATAAGCTCCGGATATGTTGTGGGTGCAAGCACTCAACCTATCTCTGATAAAGTTGTGGATTTTGCTTTCTGTCAAATGTTTGGAAAATCTAAGGACTACCATCTTACAGAGTTGTCCTCTCATATCTATGCAGCATCTGTGCACACAAAATATGAAAAGCTACTCCATCGTTTTAAGTTCTCAAATAAGAAAGGATTTATCCTTACCAAACTTCCTGAACAAATCCCTGTAATCCTTGATGCGCAGCTTAGTTACAGCTCAAGTCGTAACTCTATGACGACAAAACATGCTCCAAATCCTTCATCAAGAGGAAAATGGAACAACCATTGCGTTGCTGGTGAAGTTGGTGGCTATGTTCCGATGGTTATTGACAATCCCATGCTTGATGAGTTCTCCCCATTCATGAAACTTTGTCTTGTGTTCGTCCAACAAGAAGATTTCAAAGAAACAAAAGGAGGAGATGAAAATAGAAACTTCCAAAGTGCGCACTTTGTCAACCTTTCCCTACCTATCGGCGTGAAGTTTGAAAAAACAAACAAGTACAACATTTACAATGTCAGCCTTGTTTATCAACCAGATATCTATCGTGATGCTCCGAAATCTCGAGTATTCCTCCCCTCAAAAGATACTACGTGGTCTACAGGAGCAACAAACTTAGCCCGACAAGCTTTGATACTCGATGGTTCTAACCATCACCATCTCACAGATAGTTTCGAAGTCTTTTGTCATGGAGCTTTTGAACTGCGCGGGTCATCTAGAAATTACAACATTGACCTAGGAGGTAAGTACAAATTCTAAAAATCCGCTTTCTATAAGACGGCAGGGCCTTTTATCAAAAATGAAAAAAACACGTCAAGTCTTTTCTATATTCGACTTGCTTTCTTTTGTACCAATGAGTATTTAACGAAACTGTTTTTTTCATTTCACCACAAGTGTATAAAATGAGGCCTTCTTTATATAAGATTTTAATATCGTCATCTCTGACGATACCAATATCTTTTCACTTCTCGCAATTACATGCAGAAGTGGCTTTAACTCAAGAATCTGTTCTCAACGCAAATGGAGTATTCAGCCCGCTATCTACAAGCACTGCGGGAGGAACCACTTATAACGTTGAGAGCGATATTTCTATTGTAGATGCCGGGCAAGCTACGGCTCTTGCTTCTGCAGCTTTCGTTCAAACTGCTGCTGATCTTACTTTCAAAGGAAATGGGCATAGCCTATCCCTAGCAAACATTAATTCCGGAGCTAATACTACGGGAATTAACGTTTCTACTGCAGATAAAACTCTTACTCTAACAGATTTTTCTAAATTGAGCTTTACGAAGTGTCCGTTTTTTACAACGAATACGGGAAAGGGAGCGGTACAATCTGGAGGAGCGTTAAACTTAGCGAATAACGCGAGCATCCTTTTTGATCAGAACCATTCCGCAGAAAATGGTGGAGCGACCTCTTGCAAAGCTTTGTCCCTAACTGGCTCAATCAAAGAAATCAGCTTCACCACTAACTCTAGCGCGAAAAAAGGTGGTGCGATTGCCACTACAGGAGTTGCTAACCTTTCAGACAACCCGGGAACCGTAGTATTTTCTGGAAACACTGCCGTTAATTCTGGAGGAGCAGTATATGCAGAAGGTGCTACGACTATCGCAGGAAACGGCCGTGTTGTTTTTAGCAACAATAGCGTTTCTGGATCTAACGATGGCTGCGGTGGTGCTATCCATTGTAGCAAATCAGGTACGACACCGATCCTTGCTATAAGAGATAACAAAGTTCTGATTTTTAATGAAAATACTTCTGCAGAAAAAGGCGGGGCTATTTACGCAGATAAGCTCAATCTCTCCTCTGGCGGACTAACAATATTTACAAAGAACAAAGCGACTAATGCCACTCCTAAAGGTGGAGCTATTGGGATTTCTAGTAGCGGAGAGTGTAGTTTAACAGCTGAACTCGGGAATATTACTTTTGAAAATAACCTTATAGCAACCGCAAACAATTCTTCGATAAAAAGAAATGCTATTACTATTGAAAGCAATGGTAAATTCACTAATCTACGCGCAGCCTCTGGAAAGTCTATTACTTTCTATGATCCTATTGTTTGCGAAGGCGCTTGCGCCGATCTCCTTACCTTAAATAAAGCCGAGGGCACTAAAGTCTATAACGGGAAAATTATCTTTTCTGGGGAACAGCTTACTCCCGAGCAAACAGCGATTGTTGATAACTCTAAGACAATATTCACCCAACCGATTACGTTAGCGGCTGGCGAGCTTATCCTAAGAAATGGTGTTGAAATAGAAGCGAAAACAGTTTCGCAAACAGATGGTTCTTTAATCCTCATGGATACAGGAACAAAGCTGTCAGCGAAAACAGAAGATGTTACTCTGACAAATTTGGCTATTAATCCTAATTCCTTAGATGGGAAAAATCTAGCCATTGTTGCAGCCGCAGCAAGTGCGAAAAACGTAACTCTATCCGGAGCTATTGGCGTTATTGATCCTACAGAAAAGTTTTATGAGAATCATAAACTAAATGATAGGTTAGCTTTAGAGGGAATAAAACTTTCAGCAAAAGGTGCAGTAACAACAACCAACGTACCCGGAGCCACTATTGGCACTCCTGAGAAACATTATGGTTATCAGGGACACTGGACAGTTTCTTGGGTCTCAGATGATACATCGGATCCAAAAACAAAAGTCGCTGTCTTTAACTGGAATAAAACAGGATATGTTCCAAATCCTGAACGTCGCGCTTCCCTAGTACTAAATAGTCTTTGGGGATCCTTCATGGATGTGCGCTCCATTCAAGAAGTGTTGGAACGTAGCGTAGATAGCCTCCTTGAGACACGCCGCGGCCTTTGGATTTCTGGAGTTGGTAACTTCTTCCATAAAGACAAAAGCGCCGAAAGCCGACAATTCCGTCACATTAGTGCGGGATATGTGTTAGGTGCCACAACAAATACTTCTCAGGAAGACACGCTTAGCGTAGCTTTCAGTCAGTTATTTGGAAAAGATAAGGACTACCTCGTAGCAAAAAACTCTGCCAACGTCTACTCAGGCTCCCTCTATTATCAACATGTGGGTAAGTTTGATAATCTGACACGGTTATTTAAAGGTCCTAACTCTTGTTGTTCAGGATATTCTAAGGAAATTCCTATTTTCCTAGATGCACAAGTCACCTACTGCCACACCAGCAACAATATGACAACAGCCTATACAGATTATCCTGAAGTGAAAGGCTCTTGGGGTAATGACACTGTTGGTATAGCATTATCGACAAGTGTACCTATTCCTGTATTTAGTTTTTCTCTCTTTGATAGCTACGCACCATGTGCAAAATTGCAAGTTGTCTATTCTCATCAAGAAGACTTTAAAGAACCAACAACAGAGGGTCGTGTTTTCGAAAGCTGCGATCTCCTCAATGTTTCTGTACCTATGGGTATAAAATTTGAGAAGCTCTCCTTCGGAGAGAAAACAGCTTACGATCTTACACTGCTGTATGTACCTGATGTATATCGTCATAATCCAAGCAGCATAACAGGATTAGCTATTAATGATGTTTCTTGGTTAACAACAGCTACGAATCTTTCTAGACAAGCTTTCATAATTCGTGCCGGCAACCATATTGCCTTATCATCTGGTTTTGAGATGTTTAGTCAATTTGGCTTTGAATTGCGAAGCTCTTCAATAAACTATAACGTAGACCTTGGAACTAAGGTTTCTTTCTAAAAGCATCCCCTGCTCATCTCTGGGCAGGGCTTCTTCTTTTCAGAACTCCCAATCCCCTTGACTTTTAATCATTTTTATGATCGTTTAAGGCTATCTCAAATCACCCAGAGCATGAAATATGAAACATCCAGTTTACTGGTTCCTAGTATCTTCGGGGTTGCTAGCCTCGACCTCATTGAGCTTTGCTCAAGCAGTTAAAGAGAATTTAAATCCCTCTCATAGTTATGATGGAAATACAACAACAGGTGCATTCCAAACTAAAGAAACATCAACAGGCGCTGAATATACTTGCGAAGGGAATGTATGCATTACTTATGCAGGGAAAGGTACTGCATTAACAAAGAGTTGTTTCTCAGATACAACTGAAAACCTGACCTTTATAGGGAATAACTATTCTCTTTGTTTCGATAATATTAATACAACAGCTAAACCTGCTGCTATTGAAGTAACACAAGCGGATAAAACCTTATCCATTTCAGGTTTTTCATCATTTTCATGCTCTTATTGCCCTCCAGGAACTACTGGACAAGGCGCTATTAAGTCAGGAGGAGCGGCTACTTTCGACAACAACTCTAACGTACTTTTCAATAGAAATTGTTCAACGGCAGAAGGCGGCGCAATTAACTGCAAAAGTCTAACACTTAAAAATTCATCAGGATGTGCAAATTTTATACAAAATTCATCCGATAAAAAGGGTGGGGCTATTTACTGTAGTGATGGTGAACTCCGATTAGAAAATAACGATCAGATTCTTTTCTCTGGAAATACTTCCAAAGAAGGTGGAGGAGCTATTTATACAAAAAAGTTTATGCTAACCTCTGGCGGGACCACAATATTTTCTAATAATTCCGTAACTCATAATACTCCAAAGGGTGGGGCCATCTCTTTAGCAGATGCAGATAGTACATGCAGTCTATCTGCTGATCGTGGCGACATTATTTTCGATGGGAATAAAGTAATAACAAGTGGGGGTAACACGACAACGAAAAGAAATTCTATAGATCTAGGTTCTGGAGGAAAGTTCACTCAATTAAGAGCAAAAGATGGTTTTGGCATCTTCTTCTATGACCCGATTGCTAATAATGGGGATACCGCCACAGAATTAGAAATCAATAAAACTGAAGGAACCTCAACCTATTCAGGTCGTATTGTCTTTTCTGGAGAAAAGCTAACCGAAGATGAAAGAAAAGTTGCGGACAATTTGAAATCCACTTTCAAACAACCCATCAAAATAGTGTCCGGGTCTCTTGTACTTAGAGATGGAGCAACAGTAGAAGCAAAGAAAGTCTCACAAACCGGTGGCGCTGTTGTGATGGATTTGGGCACTAGCCTAACCACAGCCACTACGGGTGAAGACATCACTTTAAGTAATCTCGTCATCAACATCGCCTCATTGGGGGGGGGGGGTCCTTCTCCGGCACAAATCTCAGCTGGTGCAACCAATAAAAGCGTTACAATCCAAGCTGTTAATCTAGTCGACTCTGATGGCAATGCCTACGAATACCCCGTATTCTCTACCACAAAACCCTTCTCAGCAATAGAAGCTAAAGCTAATGGCACTGGAACAGCCACAACACCAACTGATAAACTAACTAACTATGTCCCATCCGCTCATTATGGCTATCAAGGTGTCTGGACAGAAACCTGGACACAAGGAGCAACTACGGCCACACAAACTGCCACTCTAAACTGGAAACAAACCGGCTATAATCCTAACCCCGAACGTCAAGGCCCCTTAGTTCCTAATACCTTGTGGGGATCTTTCTCAGATGTACGCGCTATTCAGAATCTTATGGATATTAGCGTCAATGGTGCGGATTATCAAAGAGGCTTCTGGGTATCTGGATTAGCAAACTTTTTACATAAAAGTGGATCAGCAACCAAACGTAAGTTCCGTCACAATAGTGCAGGATATGTTCTAGGGGTATTCGCGCATACTCCTTCTGATGATATCTTCTCCGCCGCCTTCTGCCAGTTGTTTGGAAAAGATAAGGATTATTTAGTCTCTAAAAACAATGCGCATATCTACGCGGGTTCCGTCTATTACCAGCACACCTCCTTCTGGAACGCTTGGGATAGACTGCTACAAAATACTCTCGGCGCGCAAGCTCCGTTAGTACTCAATGCACAGTTAACTTATAGTCACACGTCTAACGATATGAAGACCAATATGACTACTAAATACGCTCCTCACAATGTCGTTTACCCAGAGATCAAGGGTGATTGGGGTAATGATTGTTTTGGAGTAGAACTCGGAGCTACTGTGCCTATTGAATCTCCATATTCTTCCTTATTTGATATGTACTCTCCTTTCTTGAAATTCCAACTTGTTCATGCTCATCAAGAGGACTTTAAAGAAAACAGCAGCGCTGAAGGAAGATACTTTGAGAGCAGCAATCTCACAAACCTCTCTATGCCTATCGGCGTGAAGTTTGAGAGATTCTCTGACAATGATAATGCTTCTTACAACTTAACTTTGGCTTATGCTCCGGATCTTGCAAGAAGCAACCCCGATTGTACTACGTCTCTATTAGTGAGCCCAACCACAGCTGTTTGGTTAACTAAGGCTTCTAACCTAGCCCGACAAGCTTTCATTGTAAGAGCAGGAAATTATCTATCCCTGTCATCCAACTTTGAAATCTTCAGTCAGTTTGGTTTCGAGCTCAGAGGCTCTTCTCGAACCTATAACGTGGATCTCGGATCTAAAATCCAGTTCTAGTCTCATCCACCTCCCCTGCCCCATCCCGGGGCAGGGCCTCCCCACCCATTCCCCTTGACTTTTAAATATTTTTGTGATCGTTTAAGACTATCTCAAATCACCCAGAGCATGAACATATGAAATATCCAGTTTATTGGTTCCTAGTATCTTCAGGACTAATTGCCTCAAACACACTGAGCTTTGCTGCTGCTCAGCAAGAAAATCTATCCTCCTCGGATAGCTATAACGGCAATACAGCGGGCAATGCAACATTCACGCCAAAATCCACCTCTAATTCGGATGGAACGGTTTATACTTGCACAGGAGACGTATGCATTGCTTATGCGGGGAAAACAACTCCTCTATCGGGAAGTTGTTTCTCTCAAAGTGCGGGAGATCTTTCTTTTATAGGTAATGGGTACTCTCTTTGTTTCGAAAGCATCACCGCCACAGGGAAACCCGGAGCCATTGAAACTACTGTTAATGATAAAAACGTATCTATCTCGGATTTCTCTATGTTTAACTGCTCCTTCTGTCCTCCAGGAGTAACTGGATCAGGAGCCATTAAATCAATGGGAACAACCACTTTTGACAAAGACGTCAATATTCTATTTCAGAAAAACTGTTCCTCAACAGCCGGGGGAGCTGTTAATTGCAAAGGACTCGTATTAAAAGGAACTTCGGGAATCGCTAATTTTATAGAAAATAAATCTTCAGACAATGGCGGTGCAATAGAGTCTTCGGGAGAAAGCTTTATTGAAAACAATACTGGAATCATTAGTTTCTTAGGAAACTCTTCTGAGAAACAAGGTGGGGCCATCCATTCGGAGAACAGTATTACTGTGTCCAACAATAATAGTGTCGTGTTTTCTAAAAATACAACTACAGGAAGCTCAGGCTCTTCTGGAGGAGCAGTTTATTGTAATGGTAACTCGCAAACCCCAAAACTAAAGTTCGAAGGAAACAAACAACTATCTTTTATTGAGAATACATCTACAACTAGTGGGGGAGCTATCTATGCAAAGAAGCTAACCATAAATTCTGGAGGCACCACAGTATTTTCTAATAACTCAACAACCAACGCCAATCCTAAAGGAGGTGCTATTTGTTTAGATACAAGTGGAGAATGTAGTCTAACCGCAGAGCTTGGTGATATCATCTTTGATGGGAATAAAATAATAACAACTGGCAACAGCTCTTCAATAAAAAGAAATGCCATTGATTTAAATACTTCCGGTAAGTTTACCAAACTAAGTGCCAAGGAAGGCTTTGGGATTTATTTCTATGACCCTATTGCTGATAGCGGAGACAACACCACAGCAATCGAGCTCAATAAAACTGAAAATGCGATTAATTACACAGGAAAAATTGTCTTTTCTGGAGAAACTCTATCTGCCCAAGAAAAAACTCAAGCAGATAACCTAACTTCAACGTTTAAACAACCGGTTACTCTATCTGCGGGATCTCTCATTCTTAAAGATGGTGTTACTGTAGAAGCCAAGTCCTTTACTCAAACTCAAGGATCCGCGGTTATTATGGATGTGGGCACCACTCTACGGACTCCGTCCAATGACGGTGATGCCATTACATTGCCCAATCTGAGCATAAACATCGCCTCGCTGGGGGGGGTACTCCTTCTTCTGCTAAAATCCAATCTCAAACAACAGGTAAGCAAGTTACCGTTACAGATATAAGTTACGTAGATGAAGACGGACATGCTTACGAATATCCTGTTTTTTCTAAAACTCGCGATTTTGCTTCCGCTATAACTCTCCTGGCTGCTAATGGAACCCAAGTAACCGCACCCACTCACCCTGCAACTCCTCTCACCCCAGCCCCCCACTATGGCTATCAAGGAAATTGGTCCATCTCTTGGAAACAAGGTACTGGAACCAATGAACAGAATGCCACTTTAAGTTGGAAACAAACCGGTTATCTTCCTAACCCCGAACGTCAAGGACCTTTAGTTCCTAACACTCTTTGGGGATCTTTCTCCGATATAAGAGCTATCCAAAATCTTATGGATGTAAACGTTAATGGTGCGGATTATCAAAGAGGCTTCTGGGTATCCGGATTAGCAAACTTTTTACATAAAAGTGGATCAGCAACCAAACGTAAGTTCCGTCACAATAGTGCGGGATATGTTCTAGGGGTATTCGCGCATACTCCTGCCGATGACATCTTCTCCGCCGCTTTCTGCCAATTGTTTGGAAAAGATAAGGATTACTTAGTAGCCAAAAACAATGCGCATATCTACGCAGGTTCTATCTATTACCAACATACCTCCTTCTGGAGTGCTTGGGAGAACCTACTACAAAACACTATCGGGGCCCAAGCTCCTTTAGTCCTCAACGCACAACTCACTTATAGTCACACTTCAAACGATATGAAGACCAACATGACTACTAAGTATGCTCCCCGTAATGTCGTTTACCCAGAGATCAAGGGTGATTGGGGTAATGATTGTTTCGGCATAGAACTCGGAGCTGTTGTGCCTATCGAGTCTCAATACTCTTCCCTTTTCGATATATATTCCCCATTCCTAAAGTTCCAGCTTGTTCATGCTCATCAAGAAGACTTTAAGGAAAACAGTAGCACGGAAGGAAGATACTTTGAGAGTAGTAATCTCACAAACTTATCTATGCCTATCGGTGTGAAGTTTGAGAGATTTTCTGAAAATGACAGGGCTTCTTACAACCTGACACTGGCTTATGCCCCAGACATTGCAAGAAGTAATCCTGATTGTGCCTCGTCTCTATTAGTTAGCCCAACCACCGCTGTTTGGTTAACTAAAGCTTCTAACCTAGCTAGACAAGCTTTCATTGTAAGAGCGGGAAATTATCTTTCCTTATCTTCTAATTTTGAAATCTTCAGTCAGTTTGGTTTCGAGCTCAGAGGCTCTTCTCGAACCTATAACGTAGATCTCGGATCTAAAATCCAGTTCTAGTCTCATCCACCTCCCCTGCCCCATCCCGGGGCAGGGCCTTTCATTCCCTTCAATCTCATTGACTTTTAATTATTTTTGTGATCGTCTTAAGCCATCTCAAATCACCCAGAGCATGAACATATGAAACATCCAATTTATTGGTTCCTAGTATCTTCAGGGTTGCTAGCCTCGACTTCATTGAGTCTGGCAACCCCAGTAGAAGTAACATTGCCTTCAACAGATAGCTACAACGGCAATAATTCAGCAAGCACCCCCTTCACACCAAAAGATACGTCTGATAGCACGGGAACACAGTACAATTGTACTGGAGATGTTTGTATCGCTAATGCCGATACCAATAGTAAAAGTTGTTTCTCTCAAAGTGTTGGAGATCTTTCTTTTATGGGTAATGGGTACTCTCTTTGTTTCGAAAGCATCACCGCCACAGGGAAACCCGGAGCCATTGAGACTACTGCTAGTGATAAAAACGTATCTATCTCAAATTTCTCTATGTTCAACTGCTCCTTCTGTCCTCCAGGAGTAACTGGATCAGGAGCCATTAAATCAAAGGGAATGACCACTTTTGACAAAGACGTCAATATTCTATTTCAGAAAAACAGTTCCTCAACAGCCGGGGGAGCTGTTAGTTGCAAGGGGATCGTATTAAAAGGAACTTCGGGAATCGCTAATTTTATAGAAAATAAATCTTCAGAAAATGGCGGTGCAATAGAGTCTTCGGGAGAAAGCTTTATTGAAAACAATACTGGAGTTATTAGTTTCTTAGGAAATTCTTCTGCGAAACAGGGCGGAGCCATTCATTCGAGCAATAATATTACTGTGTCCAACAATAATAGTGTCGTGTTTTCTAAAAATACAACTACAGGAAACACAGACTCTTCTGGAGGAGCTATCTACTGTAAAGAAAGTAGCGGAAATACTGCAGAACTAAAGTTCGAAGGAAACAAACAACTAACTTTCTCAGAAAATGCATCCTCAACTAGTGGCGGAGCTATCTATGCGAATAAGCTAACTATAAATTCTGGAGGCACCACAGTATTTTCTAATAACTCAACAAACTCAACAACCAATGCCACTCCTAACGGGGGTGCTATTTGTTTAGATACAAGTGGAGAATGTAGTCTAACCGCAGATCTTGGTGATATCATCTTTGATGGGAATAAAATAATAACAAGTGGTGGCGCTTCCACAACAAGAAACGCCATAGATTTAAATACTTCCGGAAAATTTGCCAAGCTAAGTGCCAAAGAAGGTTTTGGTATCTACTTCTATGATCCTATTGCCAATAACGGAGACACTAGCACTGATCTACATATCAACCAACAAGAAAACGCTGCTACTTATACAGGAAAAATTGTCTTTTCTGGGGAAACTTTATCTACCCAAGAAAAAACTCAAGAAGAAAACCTAACTTCAACGTTTAAACAACCGGTTACTCTATCAGCGGGATCTCTCATTCTTAAAGATGGTGTTACTGTAGAAGCCAAGTCCTTTACTCAAACTCCAGGATCCTCGGTTATTATGGATGTGGGCACCACTCTACGGACTCCGTCCAATGACGGTGAGGCTATTACATTGCCTGATCTGAGCATAAACATCGCCTCGTTGGGGGGGGGGGGGGTACTGTCTCCTGCTAAAATCCAATCTCAAACAAATGACAAACTAATTAACGTTACAGCAATTAGTTACGTTAATGAAGGCGGAAATGCTTACGAATATCCCGTATTCTCTATAACTCGTGATTTCGCATCCGCTATAACTCTAGTTGCGGCTAACGGAACACAAGCAGCCCCAACTATTCCTGCCACTCCCTATACACCAGCTCAGCACTACGGCTATCAGGGAAATTGGTCTATCGCCTGGAAACAAGGTACTGGAGCCAACCAACAGAATGCTACTTTAACTTGGACTCAAACCGGTTATCTTCCTAACCCAGAACGTGAAGCACCGTTGGTTCCGAACACATTATGGGGAACATTTACAGATATTCGTGCCCTACACCAACTTATGGAAATAAGTGCTAAAGGTATAGAACACGAACGTGGCCTTTGGGGATCTGCGATCACAGACTTCCTACATAGGAAAAAAACAAATACGAGCAGGAAATACCGTCATATCGGCGTGGGTTATGCTGTAGGTGCTAGCGCACAGACACCAACAGAAGATTTATTTTCTTTAGCCTTTTGTCAGCTCTTTGATAGAGATAAAGATTATATGATATCTAAAAACCGCACGCATGTCTATGCGGGCTCATTGTTCTTCGAACATTTTCATATGCTGCATCCTCAGACTTACCTTACTCAAGCAAGAGCTAAAATTCCCTCTTCCTTTTTATCAAAGCTTCCTGAGAATGTTCCTGTGATTTTCAACATCCTGTTTAGCTACAGCCATGCTGAAAATGATATGAAAACTCGTTACACCCAACGCTATGCGCCTAAGAATATTATTTATCCTGAGGTTAAAGGCAGTTGGGCAACAAATTGCTTTGCTGGAGAAATTAGCGGTAGCCTCCCTATAGAGCTTTCGGACTCTTATGTCTTGGATAAATTTGTTCCTTTCCTGAAGGCACAGATGATCTATGGAGAACAAGAAAGCTTCCAAGAGCCAACAAGTGAAGGACGTGCTTTTGAAAGTAGCCATCTTTTGAACTTGTCTTTACCTATTGGTGTGAAGTTTGAAAGTGTATTTGGAAATGACCAAGATACTTTCGATCTTATGCTTGCATATTCTCCGGACGTTTTCCGCGTGAATCCACATTGTACAACTTCATTAGTTGTTACAGGAGCTGCTTGGGAAACCAAAGCTGCACCTTTAGCTAGACATGCTTTAGTCGTTCGTGCTTCTAATAATTTTACCTATTCTGACTATGTAGAATTATTTGGACACGGTGGATTCGAACTTCGCGGATCTGCGTACGGCTATAATTTTGATCTTGGTGGAAAAATCCGCTTCTAAGATTTCTTCTCTCTTCCCCGCCTAGTTCCAAGCGGGGAAGATCCTCCGCATTTCCTACATCACTGCATAGCAACTCTTGCTTTATTTTCCTCTTTCCCCTATGTCGTATAGAGCCGCAAAATATGCAGGGAATACTAATGAAAAACTCTATTTATGGAGTTTTGCTGGTTTCCTCTTTTGCCTTATCCATTGCTACCGAACTTCTCGCAGACGCCGATACTGTCTCTCTTGCAACTGGATTCAACGGCTCCTCTAGTAAAACTTTCACTGTCAAACAATCAAGTAATGTTGATGGAACTACGTATAATCTCACAAACGCTGTTTCCTTTTTAAATATAAATGAGCTCAATCCAGCAAATACGAGCTGCTTCGCAAATACCGCAGGGAACCTGACTTTTAATGGAAACCATCGACTCCTGTATTTCGATGGCGTCAAATCAACGGCAAAGGGCGCTGCGATCAGCACGACTGCAGATGCGAAGACGCTCACACTATCGGGATTTTTGAATCTTATTTTTTATATGTGCCCTAAAGAAGAGGTCGGTAATGGAGCGATTTACTCAAATAGCTCTATATTACTAAAGAACAATAGCGAAGGAAGTTTTGGATACAATAAATCTGCGGGGAAAGGAAGTGTTATTTGTTGTGAGAAAAGCACTAGTGTTGGAGCCACCTCTCCGACATTAACCATGCAGAATAATGGGGATCTCACTTTCCTAGCAAATGCGTCTAAAGCTTCTGGCGGAGCAATTTATGCTGAAAAGCTGCTTTTATCCTCCAAAGGAGTTGTCTCGTTTCGTTCTAACGTTACTGAGGGCAAAGGAGGTGCTATCGCCATTGCTGCCAATGGGGAAATTAGCCTATCTGCAGATAGTGGAAATATCTTGTTTGAAAGAAATATCCTAGTTGAAAACAATGAGAATATTCGCAATGCCATTCATTTAGACAACAATGCGAAGTTTCTTCAGCTACGTGCTTCCGAAGGACGCTTTATCTATTTCTATGATCCCATTACATCTACAGGATCTGTAGCTGATGGGCTTACAATTAATGGTAATAACGGAGGCCCAGCTTATGAAGGCACCATTGTATTTTCTACAGGAGGGGACCATACCTATTCTTCTTCACCACTTTCTAAACTCACTACATTTTCCCAAGACCTTACCTTAGCTTCAGGATCTTTGATCTTAGCAGATGGTGTGACAATAAGAGCGAAATCGTTCGAACAAAATCGCAAATCTCTGCTTCTTATGAATCCGGGGACCCAGCTAGAGACAAGCGGAAACATTTCCATAAAGAACCTGCATCTAGATCTTAATAACATGGAAAACGATCCCGTAGTAATCACGACGACAACGGATGGTTCCAGTGTCGATGTTCATGGTTCTATTGTGATGCATACCGATAACGAGATATTTTATAATCAAACAGCTTTAGCTCAGGAGCTTTCTTTTGAACTTCTACATATTAATGCGCCACAATTAAACAACATTTCTCTTAGTGATATTCCCGAAGTCCCTCTTTCCACTCTGGAATCTCACCGTGGGTATCAAGGAACATGGAAAATTTCTTGGGCAGATCAAGATCCAGCTAACATTGGGGGTATCTCCGTTCGTTCCAATAAAAAAATGTCTCTAAATTGGAAACCTTCAGGATATATTCCTGTTATAGGAGGCACTGGAGAATTTACCACATCCTTGGTTCCTAATAGCTTATGGAACCTCTTTGTCGATACACGCTTTGCTCAACAAGCTATAGAGACAAACGCTATATCATCAAATAATGGCGTTTGGATTTCCTCCCTTACAAATTCTTTCCTGAAGGGATCTACCAACAACAACCACGGTTTTCGTCATAAGAGCTCGGGATATGTTGTGGGAGGAAAAACTGAAACTCTATATGATGACATATTTAGCGTAAGTTTTTGTCAGCTATTTGGAAGATCCAAAGATTTTGGATCAGCAAAATCTAAGGATAAGTTCTTTTCGGGGTCTTTCTATGCTCGTCATTCCCGATGTCTTCTTCCTATTATGAGATTCCTTGCAGGAACATCGCGATTTAGACCAAGATTTTTATTACAAATCCCCCGTGATTTTCCTATCAACTTGGATGCTCTCGTTAGTTATAGTTATAATAGAAATCACCTAAGAGCAAAGTATTCCGATCGCTCACAAACTACAGGCGCATGGAATACTTACGGCTACAGTGCGCAGATTGGCAGTTCCCTACCTTTTGCTTTGGACGTTTCTCATATCTTTTTCCAATCTATCTCTCCATTTATCAAGCTGCATTGGCTTTATGCTCATCAAGTCCAGTTCCAAGAACAAGGAATAAAACGACGTTCATTTAATAATAGTAATTTAAAAAATCTCTCCTTACCCATTGGTCTGAAAATCCAAGGACAATCACTACATCATTTTTCTTATGAACTCACTGGGATGTACATTGCTGATCTCTATCGCTGCAATCCTGAGAGTGTGACTTCATTAATCTCCGGAGGTTTGCTCCCCTGGGCAACAACAGCGACGAATCTTGGCAAACAAGCGGCTCTGTTGCAAGGATCGAGCAACCTCTCTCTCACCTCACACATCAATATCTTTGCTCAAGGCACAGTAGAATTCCGCCGTTCCTCCTATAGCTACAACATGGATTTTGGCAGCAAGGTGCATTTTTAACAGAGAGCATCCTGTCTGCAGACATGTACTCTAGTAAAATGCATCCCTTGATACCGAGATAATCTGCTTTTTTGCGTAGGCATAATTTACAAAGTTATGCCCACGCCCACAAGCAGCAACATTTTTTCCTATAACAAAACAGGGAATGTACTATGAAAAACTCTCTCTACGGGTTTTTAATCTTTTCTTCTTTTACTGCATCTATAGCGTTTCATAATTATGCAAACGCTGAAGACCTAGCTTCTTCGGCAAGCTTCGACGGTTCCACAGGGAATGGGCAATTTACTGCTAAGCAATCATCAGCTGGAGGGGGCACCACATATACTCTCACTGGGGATGTAAGCATTGCCCATGTCAAAACCATAAACCCGGCCAATACGAGCTGTTTTAAAAATACTACAGGGAATATCACATTCACAGGAGCTGACCATTCCTTATTGTTTGAGGACATCACTTCTACAGCTCAAGGAGCTGCTATCAGTACAAATACTGATGGGAAAACACTTACGATGTCAGGATTCAATGTCCTATCATTTATCTCTGCGCCCAATGCTGCTACGGGAAAAGCAGCTATTTATGGCATTGCATCGATAACTATCAAAGACAACAAGCAGTTAGTCTTTGATAAAAATAGTTCTACAGCAGCTGGCGGTGCTATTCACTGCGCGAAAACAGGGGCAACTGTAGCAACGCTAACCTTACAGAGCAACGAATCTATGACCTTTAGGGACAACTTCTCAGCGACTACGGGAGGCGCTATCCATGCAGAGAAGCTTATTCTTAAAACGGGAGGCACTACTATTTTTGAAAATAACCATGCCACACAAAAGGGCGGAGCTATTTCCATAGTTGGATCTGGCGAGATTAGCCTACTTGCAGAAGATGGAAATATTATTTTTAGAGGGAACACTATCACCGATGCTGGCAATAAGGTAAACAATGCGATTCATGTAGCAGCAAACGGTAAATTTTCAAAACTTGGAGCTAAAGAATCGCAGTCTATCCTATTTTATGATCCTGTTGTTGTTGAAGGTACATCTGCAGAGAATCTAGAAATCAATAAAACAGACGGAGGCACAAGCTATACGGGTTCGATCATCTTTTCAGGAAGGTATATCCCTAGTACTCAAGAAATAATGAAGCATGTTTCTAAATTTTCCCAACCTATTACCCTATCCGCAGGATCTTTAGTTTTAGAAAAAGGAGCCCATCTAGAGGCTAAATCTCTAACACAAACGGCTGGATCTAAAGTTATCTTAGATCAAACATCCAGTATAGAAACAAAAGAAAACCTAGATATTAAAGAGCTTTGGTTACGTCTTGAGGATTTCACCAACCCTACAGCCACAAAAATTTCTACAGCCGGCAATGCCCATACTGTTACGGTACAAGGACCTTTGGGAATCTTTGCTGATCATGAAACCTTCTATGCCAATCAATCTCTTGCTCACAATGTAGATCAAGAATTGCTAAAACTGGTAGATAAAGACATCACAAAAATCACGCTCGTTGATGTTCCTGAAGATGTGAGGAAAAACATGGATTCTCATCGTGGGTATCAAGGAAGCTGGACTGTAGATTGGAAAAGCGTTCCAGGATCTTCAGATGGAGGAGTTGAAACTCCAGGCACGAAAACAGCCTCTATTCATTGGAAACCTACGGGCTATATTCCTTTTGGAGGATCTCAAGAAATTACCACTCCCATTGTGCTTAACACTCTATGGGGAAATGCCTCAGACATGTGTAATTTAGAAAGAGTGGTAGGATCTTTAGCTGTAAACTCTATGTTCTCCGAAGGCTTTTGGGCTACAGGAATTAAAAGCTTCCTACGTTCTAACGGCCCGGCAACAAATTATGATTTCCAACATAGCAATGCGGGTTACGTCATTGGCATGAGTAAGATTTCACCTTTAGGGAAAGTCTTTTCCGCCGCATTTTCTCAGTTATTTGGTAAGGACTGTGATGGTGCCAATGGTCAGGTAAATCATCAAACACTTGCGGGATCCTTATATGCGCATCACGTAGGTTCATTACCTATGTTACGCTTCCTTTGTGGAGGATCTACAGACTGCCCTCCTGAACTTCAAGTAACTCCTTCTATCCCTGTTATTATTAATGCTCAGATAAGCTATAGCCATAGCCATAACCACATGACAATCAGCCATGAGGACAAAACGAAAACTACTGGATCCTGGTCCAATTACTCAGTAGCTTCGGAATTAGGATCAACATTCGAGTATACTTTGAACCGATGTCCCTCGCTATTAAGGCATGTATCTCCATTTATTAAGCTTCAGGGAGTGTACTCTGAGCTAAGGAAATTTACAGAACAAGGACTACGTTGTTGCATGTTCTCAAACACATATCTAGCCAACCTAGCCCTTCCTTTAGGGGTCAAGATTCACGGCGTATGCCCTAAAGAGCTATTCGCTTATGATCTCTCTGCTATGTATGTTTACGATGTATTCCGCATCAATCCTGAAAGCATGACGTTATTCTTAATAGGAGGCTTAACTCCGTGGTCAACACCAGCAACAAACCTCGACACTAAGGCTATAGTTGTTCAAGGCTCCGGAATATTTGCTGTACGACCTAATATTGAAATTTTCGCTGAAGGCAACTGTGAACTACGCTCCTCATCTCATAGTTACAACTATGATTTTGGCGCTAAAATACATTTTTAGATCTCCCTTACTCCCTGTTTCTTAGAAGTGGGGAGTTTTCCTTTTACATCTAAAGTCTCTATGACAATCTTGAAATTTTTTATTTTTTAGGTTATTGCGCGGAATATTCCCTCATAACCCAAGATCCTGTCATGAAACTCTCTTCTTGTGGATTCTTACTCACCTCTTCCTTGTTATCTACCTGTTTAATATTTGCTGATGCTGCCTCACCGACTCCTAAAGCAACAACAGATCTATCCACAGGATTTGACGGTTCATCACAAGAATTTACTTCTAAAACGTCTAACGATAGTAACGAAACGACTTACAACGTAACGGCTGATATTTCTTTTGAAAATATCTCGACTATTACTGCATCGCAACCGCCGCCACCACCACCACCGGCAGGAAATAAATCAGTTACCGAAGGCTGCTGCTTTAGTAACACCGCTGGGGACCTGATATTTACAGGAAATTCTCACTCTTTATCATTTAAAAATATTTCCCTAACCGGGAAAGGTGCGGCTATTAGCAATACCGCAGATACCAAAACTACTACGTTATCGGGGTTTAGCCATCTTACGTTTTCTAGTTCCCCATCCTCTACCGTTGCAACTGGTAAGGGAGCAATTTTTTGTCAGGGATCTTCGCTAAATATAAGTAACAACACTCTTGTTTCTTTTACGGATAACCATTCTACGGAAAATGGTGGGGCGATTGGTTATGAAACCACCCCAACACCGCCCACACCTCCACCTACACCTCCTTCAAGTCCTAACCCATCGCCACAGGCAACCCATCTATCCTCAGTTTCATCCGGCACTCCTGTACAAAGTGCGCAAGCGACTGTCACGTTCCAAGGAAATACAGAAGTCTTATTTTCAGGCAACTCCTCAGGAAAAAACGGTGGAGCTATTTATGCTCAAAATCTAGCCATAACCTCTAGCAGTGGTACAATCTTATTCACTAACAATACTGCCAAGGAAAAAGGTGGGGCTATTGCCATTGCTAATAGCGGAACCCTGAGTTTATCAGCTGAAGGCGGAAACATTATTTTTCAAGGAAATATAGCTAAAGATGGCTCCAACGCTATAGATCTAGGAACCTCAGCGAAAATTACGCAATTGCGTGCGACTCAAGGGAGTTCTATCTATTTCTATGATCCCATAACTGGAAACGGAGCTAATGTTACTGATAAGCTAGTTATCAACAACCCAGACACTATTTCTGGGGGGGGGGGTTCCTCTGGACCAGGAGGAGCTATAAGATCTTCAGCTGCCCAGCCCTCGCCTAAAACCTATACGGGTACCGTAGTTTTTTCAGGGAAAAATAATAATACTAAAGCATTAACTAACGTCACTAGCTTAACACAGCCCGTGGAACTCGCTGCAGGAACTCTTGTTTTAGAAGATGGTGCGTTATTCGATACTAAATCTTTCACCCAGAAAGATGATACCTCTAAAGTTTTACTAGAGCAAAACTCACAACTACAAGCCTCTGAAAATATAGATTTAAAAAATCTGTGGGTAGGTGTTTCAGACCCCACCACGAAAAGAGTTGCAGGAGTTAGCACTTCTGGATCGGGAAGTATCACGATTTCAGGCCCCATTACCCTAGCCCTTTCCGATCCCAAATTTTATGAAAATCCAGATCTTGCGAAGGATCTAAACCAAGAGTTCATAAAGATAGCCGCAGCTAAAGGGACAATTACTCTTAATAATCAGTCAGATCCTGTCCAACAAGATATTGGAGATCACTTAGGATACCAGGGTGTATGGAAACTCACCTGGGCAGATTCTCCATCAGGAAAAGAGAAAGTCGCTACATTAGATTGGAAGCCGCAAGGTTATATTCCTCCTAGTGGGGATACACACAGCCAAACCTCTTTAGTTCCTAACAGTCTATGGGTCATGGCCTTTGATGTTGCCGCTATTCAACGTCTTATCGAAGAAGAAGCAAAATCTGCAACAGGAGGAGATATCTGGGGAGCAGGATTGTCGAATTTCTTACAAGGAAAGAAAACAGATAAAAATCGTAAGTTCCGTAATATAAGCTCTGGCTATGCTGCAGGCATAAGCTCAAAGTCTCTGCATGATTTTAAATTCAGCTTTAGTTTTAGCCAACTATTTGGCAGAGCTAAAGATTACGCGGGTGCAAGGATTCATGAAAAAATCCTTTCAGGATCCCTCTATGCGCAATACGATACAAAACTCTTACCTATTTTAAAATTCCTTTCTGGAACTTCTGTTTTCAGGCCTAGTTTTTTAACGCAAGTCTCTGAAGATTTCCCCATAAGTTTCCAAGCACAATTCGGGTATTTTTATGGAGACAACACCATGAAAATAAAATACCCTGATACAACGCAAGCAAATAGCTCTTGGGAAAATCATTGCTGTTCTGGAGATATAGGAGCCTCGATAACCATCCCCATGCAAAGCAAGGACGGTCTGATCCAAAAGGCTTCACCATTTGCAAAATTGCAAAGTATCTATGTATATCAAAAAGGATTCCAAGAAAAAGGACTAAGACGAAGAGCCTTTGATCACACATATTTAATAAACATTTCTATCCCTCTAGGATTTAAAGTTCATGGAGAATCTTCATCTAAAGATCTTTATTATGAAGTTTCTGCAGCCTATGTAGGCGATGTTTACCGTCACAATCCTCAAAATACGACAACCCCGATAGTTGCAGGTGTTGTTGCCACCCCGTGGCTAACAACAGCGACATATCTACAAAGACATGCGGCAAGATTCCAAGGTTCGGGAAGCTACGCTTTAACCTCTTACATCCATCTTTTTGCTCAAGGAAGTGTTGAGCTACGTAAATTAGCAAGCAGCTATCACGCTAACGCTGGCAGTTCTATTCACTTCTAAATGTTTTCCCTGCTCTGTATGAGCAGGGAAAGTATTTCATTAAAATTTACAAAAACAGCTTTTATCTAATCCGCTAGATAAGAATATCTTAGAAAAAACCTCGTTTTATTGATCTTGATTAATTTCAAACATTTTTCTATGAATTAAAAGGCTTTTCTTCTCTTCCCCTTTCCAAAGCACAAAATATTCTAAACATACACGTTTGAAATATCATATGACGCAAAGACCTAATCTATGGATTTTTTGCTGCTGTGCTATGTCCTGGTTCTATTTTTCCTCGGCATATTCTGCTGTGTTAAAAACTCTAGACTCTACGGATAATTTTAACGGCATAAATAACGCAGCCTTTACAGTTAAAGCTTCGGACAATGCTGAAGGAACCACCTACATTTTATCCGACGACATTTTTATTCAAAATGTTTCCGCGACAAACCCTGCGAATACCAGTTGTTTTAAAAACACCAAAGGCGATCTGTTCTTTAACGGAAATAACCGAAGTTTGATTTTTGATAAGATCCACATGGAAACTGAGGGGAAAATCGTGTTCAATGCTGCAGAAAGCTTTTTCACGATGTCGTGTTTTTCCCAACTCAAGTTTTTAGAACCTACGAGTTCCCGAAAAGGGAAAAGTGTCCTTCTCTCTAAAGGATCTCTCATGTTTAGATGCAATGATGAGCTCACCTTCGAAGGATGTTACTCAGCGAATAAAGGAGGGGCTATCTTCTGTGTCCCTGATCCAGGATCACGCCGATCTTCTCTAACATTTTTCCGCAATCGCAAGATCACCTTCTCCAATAATCTGTCTATAAATAGAGGCGGAGCTATCTATGCTAAGGAGATGCGTCTAACTGCTATGGGCCCGACCCTATTTATCAACAACACGGCTTCTGGAGGAGTCAATGCTCGACCTGGTGGTGGCGCCATTGCTATTGCTCCTGACGGAGAACTCTCTCTATTTGCAGAAGAAGGAGATATCACCTTTGCCGGAAATACTACAGTGAGAGGTGGTCATGTCGAAAAAAATGCTATTCACCTCGAACAAGATGCCTTCATAAGCTACATAGGTGCTAGAAAGGGAAGAATTGTTAAGTTCTATGATGCGATCACTGCAACATCTCCCTCAACAGTTCCTTTACTTATCAATCAAATCACTGACGGAGGTATATATCAAGGGACAGTTTTATTCTCATCAACGGATTGTATTAGCTCCTGTTCTTCCCTAAAGTCCACCAATATGTCTAGAATTCTTCAAGACATCATATTAGTCGGAGGAACTCTAGATTTAAATTCGGGAGCGATTCTTTCCGCTTTAAATTTTATCCAACGTCCTGATACCACATTTGTTCTAGATCAAAGCACCATGTTAAGAATTCAGGAAAATGCGGAATTCTTAAATATCACGGTACCAGTAAAACTGAAGCTCTTAGATATTCGACCCAAACATTGGAAAATCAAATTTCAAACGTTAGCATCTCGCGAACCTGGTCAACTTTTACTTTTATCAAGAGATAAAAAACTTGCACTATTGGGTTCTATAAATGTCGATTTCCAAGATGAAGATTTTTATGAAAATCTAGAATTAGCAAAATCTGTAAAAATCCCCCTAATTAAAATCGAATCTCGAGAGTTAACTGACGTAAACGTAGAACTAGAGCATCTCAATGTGCCCTCATCACCTTATGGCTACCAAGGATCTTGGCATCTTGAATGGCAGGACACCCCGCCTCAGCAGATAAGCTCAAGATCAACAATAGATGCTCAAAAAATTGCTCAGCTGGTATGGACACCTTCGCATTACCGTCCTCATCTTATTGATTCTCAAGGGAACTCTCTAGTTCCTAATAGCCTGTGGAATGCTTTTGTGAACCTTCGAGGAATCCACGATCTTATGGATACGGTTTCTGATGGCAGCCTATACCGCAACGGCCTATGGGTTTCAGAAATTTCCAGATACTTTCATAAGGACAATCATAAGGATGATCGAGGATTCCGCCATACTAGCGGAGGCTATGCCTTAGGATTATCACAACAAACCCCCTCCACAAATATCTTTAACTTAGGTTTCTTTCAAATGTTTGGGGTTTCTAAGGATGCCTCCCTAGCGAAAAATCACGAAGCAATCCTTGCAGGATCTGTATATATTCAACATAGTACACCGATAAAACCTTTGATAAACTGGTCTTTAGGGAACCTATTTTTTCATACAGATCTCCCTTCTAAAGTTTCTGCGGATCTCCCGCTAATTTTAAATCTGCAAGCTACATATAGCCATAGTAAAAACAAACTGACAGTAGCTCGACAATCTTCAGAAATTACTCATGGGTATTGGAATACCCATTGTGTGGGAGCTGAATTAGGATCTTCTTTATCCTTTGATTTCTACGAAGAACATAATATCTTTCATCAAATCCTTCCTTTTATGAATCTTCAAGGCGTCTATGCCTACCAACGAAAATTCCAAGAAGAGGGAGAGAAAAGACATGACATCAGCAGCAGTCAATTAGGGAATCTTTCTCTACCTATCGGAGTACGTTTAGAAGGACATGCTTCTCAATGGCCCGTGTTCTATTCAACATCTGTAGCCTTTATTGCCGACGTATTTCGCAAAAATCCCTGTTCTATCATCACTGCTACTTACGATCCCTTCGCCCTATGGACAACCTCAGGAACAAATCTCTCAAGACAAGCTCTATCGGCACAAGTATCTATGCACTGCGCTATTTTAGATAACATCACTCTATTTTCAAAATTCTGCACAGAACTACGCAAATCCTCGCAATACTATTCAGGAGATATCGGCGGTCAGTTCCTCTTCTAATGTTTCCTTAGAAAATTCCCTCTTCAGAAATTCAGAAAAATTTTTTCTACAGATTTTTCTGAATTTCCCCTATAGAAAGCGTATGAGCCTTCTAGAAGATCTTCTCTATTCCTCGGGTACAGATCCGCAAAACTCTCAGCAAGAGTCCTTTTACGACACTGCTTCCCTATCTAGTTGATATTTTAATTTCTTTTATTTATTAGCCAAATCAATCTTGTTTCATCCTCTTGAGCAAATGAAAGCGTCTTTTCGTAAGTTTCTAATTTCTACAACGCTAGCCATTCCTTGTTCATTCCAAGCCTTTTCTTTGGAAATCATAGTTCCCAATGGGACATATGATGGCAATCTTAAACAAATATTCCCCTATACAAGCATATCAAATCCCGAAGGAACAACGGCGATATTGTCAGGAAACCTATCTCTTTTAAATCTTGACAATTCGATGATGGCGACACCCTCAAGTTGCTTTTCGAACACCATTGGCCCCATGACAATTGTGGGGAAAAACCACAATATTACATTTACAAATCTTCGCACATCGGCAAACGGTACTGCTCTCAGCTCAACTCCCTCAGCAAATGCTGATACGAGCCCCTATACTATCACGGGGGTAAATACCCTATCCTTCGTTAACTGCGCAGCCCTAACAGCTCGCATCATTACCCCAGCTTCAACAGTTTCCCCAAAAGGTGGAGCTTTATACACCTCGTGCCCCTTATTCTTAAAAGATATTCAAAACCTGGATTTTAAGAACAATAGCGCTGCGGATAATGGGGGGGCTTTATGGGCAAAAGAAGCTGATATTAGCAATATTAAAAAATCGATGCAATTTCTTAGCAACGTCGGAGCCAACGGCGGAGCTATCGGCTCATCTACAAGTGTGAGCGTTACGCAATGTCCTACAGTTCTCTTCAGATCGAATTCTGCTGAGAAACTTGGAGGTGCTATCCACACGGAAGATACAGCAACAACTAACCAGAAAAATGCTAACGTTAGCTTTGCAGGAAACGGCTCTGTACAATTTGATGCCAACAATGCTAAATCCGGTGGGGCCATTTATTCCAAGGGGAATATCAACTTCTCCAACAATACACAATTGCTCATACAGAATAACTCTGCTTCCCCTGAAGTTGCTCCTAATAATGAGGTCTTAGGACAAGGTGGAGCCATTTATTGCACAAAGCAAAATACTACCCCTCCTGATTTCACAGGACTAACCATCACAAAGCAAAACGATATCCTCTTCGCGAATAACTTCGCTGCAACTTCCGGCGGGGCTATTTATGGAGAGAAAGTCAGCATTACCTCCTGCGGGAAAACAGTATTTACAAACAACATTGCCAAGGATGGCGGTGCTATCTATATTCCTGCTAGCGGGGATCTCACGTTAGCCGCCGATTATGGCGATATGATTTTCTATGAAAATTTCAAAAAAGATGGTTCTACCACTACAAGAAACGCCATTACCCTAGAAAAGGGAGCAAAAATCAATCTGTTAGCAGCTTCTGGAGATCATAAACTCTGTTTTTATGATCCTATTGTGACTAATCTTCCCGGTACAGCTCCTAATAACAATCAATTAACTATTAACCAAGATAGAACAGCCAATACGCCCTTTACTAATTACATTGGAACAGTTCTTTTTTCTGGAGCTCAGGTAGATAGCCAAAGCGCTGCACAGCCTACCAACTTCGAATCAACGATTTATCAAAACGTTGTTCTTGGCGGCGGAAAACTTGTTTTAGCAGATAAAGCAAGCTTATCTACTGTTTCCTTTTCTCAAGAAGCAGACTCTATCCTCTTAATGGATAACGGAACCACCCTAGCAATTACAGAACATTCCCATCAAACAAACGGTGGTAACCCCTCTTCTCAAGCTAATGCTACCGGAACTATTTCTATAAAAGATCTTCATATTAATGCGAGTTCGCTTACACAAACCGGCGAGGGAGCTAAAATAGAAGCAAAAAACGCGACGGGAACTATTACTTTAGAAGGATATGTATCTCTAGATGATATCTCCGGAACAACTTACGAGAATCACGCTCTGTTTAATCAAAACTCCGTCTCTTTTAACGCTCTAACTCTATCTACAAAAGAGGCCAGCAAAATAACCACCACAAGCCTCCAGATGACCCCTAGAGGCGATACAGAGCCGAAATATGGTTATCAGGGTTCTTGGCAATTTGCTTGGGAAGACTCCGCTGATCAGAAAAAGAAAATCCTAAAGGCCACCTGGACAAAGACGGGATTCATCCCCAGCCCAGAACGTGAAGCTTCTTTAGTTCCTAATAGTTTATGGGGAGCTTTCATAGATCTACGCTCTATGAATTCCCTGGCCACAGCAAGCTGTGATGGCTTTGGCTATGGCAAGGGATTATGGATCGCTGGTCTCTCCAATGTTTTCCACCATGATCGCAACGACGTATCTCATGGTTTCCGTCGTATTAGCGGTGGTTATGTTATCGGAGCAAATTCTCAAACAATTTCTGGCTCTGTATTTGGAGTGGCTTTTTCTCAACTATTCGGAAAATCTAAAGACTACGTAGTCTCTACGACAAAATCACAGGCTGTAGTAGGAAGTGCTTACTTATCGATCAAGCACCCCTTAAGCAATACGATCTTCACTTCGTTTTCAGCAAGAATAAACTACAGCTATACGCATGAAGATATGAAAACACGCTACACCTTCATCCCTGAAGAAGATGGCAATTGGAATAACAATTGCTGGCTAGGAGAAGTTGGCGGAAGCTTACCTATTATTTTACCAACGACTAAATTACATCTAAATCAGTTCGTCCCTTTTGTGAATATTCAGATGGGTTATGCTGAGCACGGCTCCTTTAGAGAAAAACTCACAGAAGCAAGATCTTTCTGCTCCTCTCGTTTGATTAACCTCGCCATTCCTTGCGGTCTTAAAATTGATAGGCGTTCTCACTCCCATCCGGATTTTTACAGCCTAGCGATAGCGTATATTCCTGATGTATGGCGAAGAAATCCCGGATGCAATACCTTGCTACTTGCAAACGGATTTACTTGGAAAACACCAGCGACAAACCTAGATAGACAGGGTCTGCTTATACAAGGATCTACCCATACTGCAGTGAACAACCATATAGAAATTTTTAGCCATGGTAGTGCGGAGCTACGCAAATCCTCACGCAACTACAATATAAACGTAGGAAGTAAATTTCGATTCTAAATATTATTAACGATAGGGTTGAGGCATGCCTCTTTCTTTAAGGTCTTCTTCTTTTTGTTTTTTGGCTTGCTTATGCAGCTCGGGGTGGGTTTCTGCCCAAACCATAAATCAAGCTAAGCTTACGCCTCCTTTGTATGACATAGGAGAAGCTTTCCACCTTACTTCGAATTGTTTCATTGAAGATACCTACGGAGCTAAGTTCCCCTCATCTTTCTTAGGATCAAGCACGAACTTCACTATATTTGGGAAAAAGCGCTCCTTAACATTTTCGCAATGTCATGCCCCAGTACAAAATAATGCCTCATTAATCTCAGCAACAGAAACTCTAACATTAACAAACCTTGCCAAGCTTGTTCTTAATGAAAACGTCTCTACAGGACAAAGTGGACTTATCTCAGGGAAAAACATCTCCCTTACCTCTTCAAGGTCTATCGTAGTTACCAATAACAGAACTCCTTATTCTCCTGTGGTAACTACAGTCACAACTCCTAACAACTCAACTACGGTAAACTGTTTCTTTGGTTCTGCGATTCACACAGCAACAAGCTTAGATATTAACAAGATTCGCAAGCAGATTACCTTTGATAGTAACTCTGGGAACTTCGGAGCCGCTCTTCTTAATGACACAGCAGCGACATGTTCTATTCAGAATAACTCCGCTACCATTTCCTTCTCTCAAAATTTTGCGGCATGCGGTGGTGGAGCAATTTATGACGGGACAATCTCTATTAAGAATAACTCAGGACCTATTACTCTATCAGGAAATACCGCAGCAAATGGATTGTTAACTACAACTCCTGACCCTGCGAAAGTTATTGGAGCAGGTTGTGGAGGAGCAATTTGCGCACCAACAAAGTCTGTGACATTTGCTAACAATACAGGTATTTGCAATATCAATTATAACCTTGCTGAAAAAGATGGCGGGGCTATCTACGCAACAATATGCGACTTTTCCACGAGATCTCCTGTATATCTGAGTAAAAACTCTGCTAAAGAAAACGGTGGGGCAATTTGCGCCAAGGTCCTTACGGTAAATGCCAACGGTCCTATGATGTTCTTCAATAACAGAGCTCAAAAAGGTGGAGCTATTTATGTAGGTTCAACTGTTGGTGATTCTACAAATCCTGCTACATCTACGTTAAGCTTAACGTCAGCTAACGGAGATATGATCTTTCTAGGAAATACGATCGACAATCGCCCAGGGATACGTAATTCTATCTGTGTTGAGGGAGACGGTAAAATTACTTCTCTTAATGCTATAGGAACATCGAGTCTGATCTTTCATGATCCTATTGCAAATAAAGGACCAGCTACTACAAATCCAGCAACTTTAGATACAATCAATATCAATACTCCAGGGTGTTCGGGATCCGTAAAATTCTCTGCAGAAACTCTGACTATATCGGAAAAATTAAATCCCGAAAACGCTACGTCTGTGTTGTTTGGTAAAGTTGTGATTGGAGATGGTCAGCTTATTGTAACAAATAACGCGACTTTAAATGTCCTTGGATTAACAGCAGAAACAGGACGTCTAACTTTAGGTTCTGGAGCTAAAATTGGTTTGGCAACAGTCACTGGGAATCAACCTACTCAAGAAAACTTTGTCATTAAAAACCTTGGCTTTGACGCTCAATCCTACCTAACTCCTAGTTATGCTGCAGCAAATGTCACCACCACTAATAGCAAAACAATTACTTTAGAGGGTTCTTTAAATCTTGCTTCCGAAGATGATGCTGAGCTTTATGACAATCCCCTATTGCATAGCTCATTGTCATTCCCTGTGGCAACCTTTGTAAGTAATAACAATGATCCAACAAAAAATAACTTTTCAGTAGGGGATCTCAGCATACCTGAGCACTACGGCTATCAAGGTCTCTGGTCATCGTCCTGGACACCACCACCATTAGCTCCTACACCTGATGGCGGCATCCCTACAGGAACCAACAACCGTACTCTTTATGTCTTGTGGAAACCAGATCCTGCTTACCAAGCGCCGTATGTTTTAGATCCCGAACGTCGTGGAGAACTTGTCTCCAACACACTATGGACCTCCTTCTTAGCGACACAAACCTTCTCTGAAGCTTTACAAGAGTCCCTACTGTGTGAGGAAGAGGGAGTTCTTGTTTCTGCAAAAGCTATAGGAAGCTATATCCGTCATCCTTCACGAAACATGCATGAAGGCTTCAAGGGAAGATATGGAGGTTACCAAGCCTCTATTGGCGTCCATTATCCTGACGATGCTTCCCTAGGATTAGCTTTCGGTCAACTTTACGGCCAGGTAAAGAGCTCTCCTTATGATGCACAAAGCACAGAACGTATCAATGTAGTGTCTTTCTTTGGAAAATTCCCCGTAGCCACAGAAAAAACACTAACAAATGTTTCCTGGGAAGCCTCATATGGTTACACAGTCAACCTTATGAAAACAAATTACCAAAATCCCAAAACACAACACACACGAAATTCTAAAGGACGCTGGCATAATAACACCTACTATGCTTTGGTATCTGTAGAGCATCCGTTCTTAACTTGGTGCCAACTCACACGTCAATTTGCTCGTGACTTGGATCTTTCAGGATTTATCTCTGCCGAGTTTATGGGTGGCTGGCAAAATGCTTTCGCAGAAACGGGAGCCCTAGTACGAAGTTTCTCCAGAGGTCGCGGACACAACATCTCCCTACCTATAGGACTGACCTCAGATTGGCAAACACCATTTAAAAAAGCTCCTTCCACGCTCACATTGAAGATAGCTTATAAACCTGATGTTTATCGGGTAACTCCTCATAATGTAGTCACTATCCTTGCCAACGGTGAACGCATTCCTATAAAAGGAGCACAACTTGCCAGAAACGGATTTTTCCTACAGCTGCACGACAGTGTGAAACTATCCGAATATGCCACAGGATTCTTAGATTACGTCCTTGATACCAAAAAATCCTATGCAAGCCATCGTGTAATCACAGGATTGCAAGGAAAATTCTAAAACCCTTTACCGAGAGAAATTTTCTTTGCCCTAGGGGAATTTCTCTCTTTTTTCTCGTCTTATCTATCCCCACACAACAAGCATGTTTTTCTTAGATCTTTCTGTAAAAGCTCGTATTTTCAAAAGGTCCTAGACAAAACACCCCAAAAATCTTTATCGATCACACCATCAAATTCTTGTAATCCAAAAGCAACAATCTCGCTAAAATCCTAGACATTCATAATCCATGAAAAATGGCTTGAGAATCTATTGTGAATAAAAAACAATAACTTCTAACAACACAGTAATCTAGTTAAAAAATTACAATAAAAGAATCCATTTAGAAGAAACAAAATATAATCTATATATTCCCAAAATGTTTGATTCTTTGTAGATTATTTAGAGAAAATCCCCAGACTCAACTATATGACGACTCTACACACTACGGGGATTATGTTTGTAATCTACATAAGCCCCGAGAAAATGATATGGGATCTAAAATCACAAAATACTTAACATCTATAAGTCTTACCTTTGCATTATTTGGCAATTTATATGCTGATGATGAACCACAACCTCCTGCAGATCAAACAACTCAAGAAGTTAAAATAAAAACAGACCGCAAGGGAGATTTTGTTGCAAATATCTTATGGCAAAACACCTATGCAACAACATCTGGAATGAATGCCTCTAGAATCTCTCTAGAATCTCTATGCGATACATCTGTGTATTTCGATCTTGAAGGCGGAGCTTTAGGTCTCTGTCTCAACCAACACAATATGGAAGAAAAATCAGGATTCCATATGGACGGTTCGGGGTACTATGCAGGAATTTCCTGTGGCTCTCCCTCCCTTTACAAAATTGGTGTTAAGTTTGTCTCTCAACATACAAATGCTAAGGCTCATCTTGGTCATGACGAAGTAGCAACCGATTACCTATCTCTAGGGGGATTCTGGGAAGTGCATGGCTTTAAAGGAAGGCTCATCGTAGTAGGAAACTACCTCTATACTCACGGCTTTCATAACCTAAACCACACACATCGTCAGCTCATAGGAGCTTGTCATGCTTCTTTCGAAAGCCAAACAGTAGGCAGTGCTCTGTCCTTTTACTTCCCTCTCAAAGCCAGAACAAATAACCGCCTGACCGTCATCCCATTTTTCCGCTATCAAGCCTTTGCCTCTAAACAAAACGACTTTAAGGAAAAAGGAGCCCGTGTGCGCTCTTTTGTAACACCTGATAGTCTTGTGGATATTAGCGTGCCTTTTGGATTACATAATAAGTTAGCTTTTCATGGATACTTCCCATCACTCTGGGAATTAGAGGTTTCCTATAAACCTACACTCCTACGCCAAAAACATTTAGTAGGCTCTGTATTGGTTGCCGATGATGGTACTTGGATTTCTTCTCCAACAGAGGTCTGTTATCACGCCTTTTCTATAAATCTAAAAAATGAAACTCAAGTATTCAAACACCTACATATCAACTTTGATTATCAATGCGACGCATCTTCATCGACATGCAGTCATTACATATTGGCAGGTGGAAAACTCGTTTTCTAATCATTTGGCCATTGCAAAGAGGGAGTTGTCTCTCTTTGCAACAAAAGGCAGTTTTCAAAACCTCGCTTTATCTCTGACGACAGACGGATAGTTAACTACCCCGAAATTGATCTTCCGAGTTCTATACTTTCTCTCTGCCTATGTGCGCCTAAACTCTAGACAAAGATACAAGAATTATTTATAGGATCGGCAAGTCATATCCTTACTATTTTTTAGATATGCTTCCGAAGTCTTTGTGTTATTCTTTTGTCGGATTCTTATGTGCTAGTCATGTTCTTTCCTATGGAAAAGAGCACTGGATATCTCCACTAGATATTCCCATACAATTGCCCAAGATTCCTACAGATTTTACAACCCCGGAATCTTCAGATACCCCATGTGGGTTAACACATAATCCCAGACATGATTTCGTTCTAATCCGGGATAAACAAACAAAAACATTTACATACCAATCAAACGCTGACAACGGCGGAGCGGTTACCTGTAAATCTTTTAATCTTACTAAAAATAAGAAACCAATTTTTTTCGGAGAAAATAAAACCGCTCGAAACGGTGGGGCCATTTTTTCTACAGAAAATGTCGCGATAGAGAAAAACTTTCGCGTGATTTTTTATCAAAATAGTGCCATTAGCCCAGGCTCTTCCAATCAAAACAATCTGGGAGGAGCTATCTCTGCAACAAACTTTGTAGCCTCTTTCAATGATAACGAAGTAAATTTCACTTCTAATATAGCTATACAATCTGGTGGAGCGATCTACTCCTCAGGCTCTTGCAGGCTCTGCGATAATTCTGCCTCTCTACTCTTTGACAATAATCAAACGGTTAACATGAATGGTGGTGGTGGAGCCATTCACGCACCCACCCTTGAACTTTCAAATAATACAGGGACAATCCACTTTATCAACAATCAAAGCTCTGCAGGGGGGGCAATTTTTACCCAAAGATCTACACGTATTACCGAGAATCACGCTCCTATCTTGTTTTTCTGCAACTCGGCTTATGGTACTACAGACAGAGGAAACGGTGGCGTCATTAGTAGTCCCTCCATCGTTATAGAAAATAATACCCAACCCATTGTATTTGCTAGAAACTCTGCCCCCCACGCTGGTGGAGCCCTGGCCTATACTCACTTAACCATACAAAACAACGGGCCTATCTATTTTTTAAATAATACCTCGAGTTGGGGCGCCGTTTGTCGCGCACTAGAAAATGGCTCCACAACGATTTCTGCTGATTACGGAGACATAATTTTCAATAATAATGTTACTAGAGACCGGAGCGGAGAAACACGGTCTTCTATGTTTTTTCACGAAAATCACTCTCTATCTCTCGGGGCAACCTCTAAACACAAAGTCTGCCTGTTTGGCATCATACACTCCCCCAGTTCCTTTACGATTAATCCCGAAGCCAAACATACGGGTGCTGTTGTATTTTCAGCAAAACACATCCCGCATAATTTAGTTAACAATCTTAGATGTATCCAAACTGACTATCCCAATACTCTTGCTATTCAACACGGCACTCTATCTATAGAAAGTGGAGCGCGTCTCGCAGCATATAAACTGACTATGGAGCAAGATACACACCTGTGCTTAGGAAACAATGCTGTTATTAGAACTCTACAAAAAAGTAATTCCGCTAAAGATAGTAACTTACAAATCAAAAACATAGCCATTCTTCTGCCGGAAATATTACAGGACAATGTTCAAACGCCCAAAATCTGGATCTATCCCGAAAGCAATAATACAGAAAATACCCTGGCTAAAATTTCCCTATCCGGCACTCTATCTCTATGGGATGAAAACTATAGCGATCCCTATGACAGTATAGACCTATCCGCCCCTATGAATAAAGTGCCTCTGCTATATCTTTCTGAAACAAACGCAAATAAAATTACTACAGATCAGTTCGATATCGCATCCATCAATGCGGGGAAACATTATGGACATCAAGGAACCTGGTCTCCCTATTGGGAAGAGTTCTCAACACAAACAAAAACAAATCCGGTAGAGGCTGTTAACACCAAACACCGCTACCTCTATGCTGACTGGAGACCCTCAGGATACAGTGTCAATCCCCAACACCGCAATGACCTCCTCCCCAATACTCTCTGGCAAACTGCTTTCCTCGCTTCATCAATAGCAAGGCCCCCCCCCCCAAGGGGGAGGGAAAACCCCTACATAGCGGCTTACTGGGAAGCGGCTTAGGTTTCCACACGCATCAAAAAAGTAAACAGGACCTCCACGGATTCTCTTCCAGAGCTTTCGGATACAGCACGCAAAGCCTACTTTCTTCAGAAACTCACCACCTCATCTCGCTATCCTTCGCTCAAGTACTAGGAAAAATCAAAGAACTTAAATCCCAAAACAAAGTTTCGTCCCACAACTATTCCCTCGGATTAGCTTTGCAATTCCCTTGGCTAGATGAAAACTTCATAACTTCAGCCTCCTTAGGTTACTGTTACGGAGCTCATCACATGACAAGCTTCTATCCCCAAAATAAAAAATCAGAAACTCATTTTAGAAACCAGGCTCTTAGCGCTTCCTTAGCGTGTTGTTTCCCAGAAATGTTCTCTTTCTTCGGACTCTACCTGACACCTTTCATACAAGCTAATGCCGTACGCGCTGAACAATCCAAAGTTCAAGAAACTGGGGATTTCTCCAGAAAAGCCTCTAACCAACACCCATTAATTAATGTGACTCTACCCGTGGGCATGCACACGACATGGCACTCAGAAACTAAATTACCCAACATTTGGGAAGTACAACTAGCTTACCAACCTGCCATATACAGACAAAACCCCAAAGTGCTGATGACACTAGTGCAAAGCAATGGGTCCTGGACAACTTCAGGAACCCCAGTAGCTAGACACGCCTTGCATGCAGAAGGAAAAAACTCTGTGTATCTATTCAAACATATGCTCGTCTTCTTAGATTACCAAGTAGATCTAGCCTCTTCAACCATAACACACTATGTAAACTGCGGAAGTGAAATTGCCTTTTAATAAATTACGGAACTAAGACAACGCCTTATGAAACATAAGTTTACTTTTAGCTTCTTTCTCTCAGTAGCGTGGCTAACTTATTTCCACTCTAGCGAGGCACGGGATATTCCTTTCTTGCTCCCCACACCTTCCATAGATTCTTTTCTCACCTCTAGTTCGATCAATACCCTTGGAGAACAAACAAATTTACAGGGACAGATTCAGTCTAACTCTATAAATATGACTTTGAAAGATTACAAAGATATCTATGCTTTATTCCAGATCTCTTCTAACGGAGAAAAAAGATGCAGATATAATATTCTATCTCTGGAAGCTACTCAAGGACCTATTGTCTTTATTGGCAATAGTACGAGTAACACAGGGGGAGCTATTTACGCTGATACCAGATTAAAAATCACAGACAGCCAGGAAATTATCCTTTTTGCTAACAATCTCGCAAGAGCTTCGTTCGTAAGGAACATATTTGACTATCCAATTTTTTCTGGGGCCGTATATGCCCGCTATGTCGATATTACACACAACAAACAGCCCGTGTACTTTGTGAAAAATATTGCCGCTTCTGAAGGCGGGGCTATTTTCACTTCTATCGATGTTCTTTTAGCAGATAATCAATCCGCATGCTTTTTTTGCGATAATGCAGTTACCCTGACCGACCAGAATAGATGTAAAGGCGGGGCTCTACGACTGGAACGATTCAACTGCCTGAATAACCGCGGCTCTGTCGTATTCGCCAACAATCTAGCGGGAGAGGGTGGAGGAATTTCTGCAATCCATCACTGCTCATTCTCAGGAAATCTGGGCAACATTATCTTCAAAAATAACAAAGCCCTGCGTCGTAGTGGAGGAGCTATGCACTCCCCAACGATCACCTTAGAAAATAATCCAGGAATTATCTCCTTCCATAATAATTCATCGGCTGTTCAGGGCGGAGCTTGCCTATGCACTAACTTTACCCTGCGCAACAATAATCACGTCTACTTCACAAACAATTCTTCTCCACAAGGGGGGGCCCTATTTACAAATAGCAACTCCCAAGTCAGAATCTCGGCAGATAAAGGGCATGTGATTTTTAATAATAATTGCCTACTAGATACCAATAGAGAATACAGAAACTCTATCACCCTAGGAAATAACGCCAATGTGCAATTTGGCGCAAAAAAGAATTTTTGCGTTCTTTTCTATGACCCTATACAGCATGAAAATTCTACAACCCATAACCTAATCATTAATCCCAGTACGGAAGATTTAGGCTGCGTAGTCTTTTCTGGAGCCAAAGTAAATGGCTCCCCAAAAACTGAAAATAATCTTTTCTCAAGAACGAATAATGCTACTGAGAGCAACCTTTTCTCCAGATCAAAAAATACTATAGAACTACAAAACGGAGTCCTCGCTATTGAAGATCAAGCCGGTGTCTCTACCTATAAGTTTCAACAGACAGGAGGAACCTTATGTTTAGGAAACGGAGGAACTCTAGCAGCAAGAGAAAAAGCCGCTAATGCAAAAGATGCCGCTCTTACAATAAATAACTTGGGAATTATCCTCCCTCAACAACTTCAACACAATGCTCAAGCTCCGAAAATCTGGGTCTATCCTTCCGCAAACAACAATACTTTCACAGAAAATACTCAAGCAACTGTGACCCTATCCGGAAATCTCACTCTAACTAATGAAGAAGGAGACAACCCTTACGATGATGTCGATCTTTCCAAAAATACGCAACGAGTTCCTCTACTCTATCTTTGCGATAATACCGACAAGAAAATTAACATCACTAATTTGAATATTGAGGCTATAAATGCGCAGTCGCATTACGGCCATCAGGGCATCTGGTCCCCCTACTGGGAAGAACACACGACACAAACAAATCCGGCTTCTGCTCTAACAGCAAATACATCGCATAAAACTCTCTATGCCGACTGGACTTCAACGGGATACATTCCCAACCCTAAATACCAAACGGCTCTTGTAGCTAACGTCCTCTGGGAAACAGTATATACTATGTTATCAGGAATACTTCCTCCTGAACACAGTGATCAAATAACAAATATTTATGGAAAGGCTTTAGGGATCATCGCTAATCAACGCTCGCATGCAAAAAAACCGGGATTTCGTATGCAATCCCGAGGGTATTCTGTAGGAACCTCAGCAAAAACACAAACGCATCACAAAATATCCTTCGGATTCGTTCAGTCTTTTGCCCACCTCAAAGAAAAAGGATCAGAAAACAAGGCCGCTTCTAAAAACTATCTAGGAACCTTACAATTCCATATCCCCTGGCTTTATGATCGCATCCTAACCTCAGCTTCCCTAGCTTACAACTATGCTCCTCACGAAATAAAACACATAGCTACTGACCAAACCTCTCAAGGTACTTTCTCTAGTCATACTTGGGGACTCTCCATCACTCATGCCTTCCCTTTCACCCATCCCTACATAACTTTGATTCCATTCATAGAAGCTCATGCAATAAAGGCCTCTCTAACCAGTTTTAAAGAAACAGGAAAATTCCCCAGAAAATTTGCTACAAAGAGCGCTTTGTATAACCTCTCCATGCCCTTAGGAATTACAGGGCAGTGGCATAATACATTCCATCTCCCTACAACCTGGAATCTAAAAATCGCTTACCAACCTGTGGTCTACAGACACTACCCTAAAATCTTAACAACATTACTCGCCAGCAATGGCAGTTGGCTATCTTCGGGAACACCGGTAGATAGACATTCCTTCTCCTTAAGAGTAGCCAACTCCGTATGGCTGTTTTCTAAGTTGCAAATGTCATTTGCTTATCAGGGAGATCTTTCTTCTTCTACTTTCTGTAATTATCTAAAAGCTGGGAGCACATTAGCATTTTAAAAGTAGAGTTTTCTTAAAGAAACATAGAAACAATATGCAGGATAAAACTATTAAATATTCTATAGATGCCTAGAATTAAAAAACAAATCACTTATCAACTCTAACTATCTTTGTTTTATAAAAATCTAGACAATCTTACGTGTACTAGCGTATAGGATAGCTATGTGTGGTCTCAGAGCTTTGTTATCCCCGTATGTACCCCTACACCTATCCATTTTTATGCTTAATTAGCCTGAGTATTTTCTCACAGAAATTAGACTGTCTTGCCAAAGAAAAGGAAGCATGTTCTTGCCATGAAATTACTGGAACCGGTCTTATTTGGCCACGATCAAACCCCTATGGGATTGATCAAGTTCTTAAAAGACCTACCATATCTGTTGGAAATCTTCATAATCAAAATTCTGATATAGATATCACTGATAAAAAGTATTTTTGTGTTAACTATCAATATTATAGAGGGAACGGCGGTGCTATTACAGCTAGAACTCTGAATATCACGAAGAACATTGGCCCCATAATTTTTAGAGAAAATATCACTAATGACAACGGTGGTGCTATTTTCTCACCAAACTGCAACATTACATACAATAAACAAGAATGTTGTTTCATTAACAATATGGCCAATGTCATGATCGAGACGTCCGATTCTCGCTCTGGTGGAGCCATTAAATGTTCTCAACTCGTTATTTCTAACAATATTGGATGTTGTCAATTTTTAAATAATACAGCTTCTCTATCAGGAGGAGCAATTGCAGCTGACAATGACATCAATATTGCTAATAACTACGGCGCGATAGTTTTAGGCAATAACAAGTGTTTTAAAGAAAAGGGTCAAGGAGGGAGTATATATAGTGCGAACTGCTCTATTACATCCAATTACGCTCCCATAAACTTTATAAATAATCAAGCTGGTTGTGCCGGAGCTGTATACGTTACAGGAACTTGCAAGATCTCTCATAATTCCGAAATTATAAAATTCTTAAATAACTCGAGTTTAAATCAAACAAACGACCCTCCAATTAGATGGAATCCTGGCGGAGGTGCTATTTATTGTACTTCTTGCTCAATTACTAATAATCCGAAAGGCTTGATTTTTCAGAGTAATTCGTCAAAACGTAATGCGGGCGCAATCTATGCTCAAAATCTCACTATCAAAGATAATGGCCCCATTTTATTTATAAACAACTCTTCAACATGGGGAGCTGCCATTCAAAATTATAATGGCGGACGATTTTATCTCTCAGCTGATTCTGGAGACATCGTATTTAAAAGGAACCTTTCTTTTAAATCTTCGGGAAGTTATAGAAATGCTCTCCACTCGACTGCCAACTTAAATCTACAAATAGGAGCAAGGCAGGGTCATAGTGTTAAGTTTTATGATCCTATTGAAAATGAGCACCCATCACCTGAGATTCTTATATTTAATCCAGAAAACCATCATCTAGGAACCGTATTATTTTCTGGAGCTGATGTATCTCCAAATAATACTAATCTTGAGAGTCTCCGGAGCAAAATGAGAAACACATCAAAAATTGCTCATGGTGTGCTGGCTGTTGAAGATAGCGCAGTACTAGCTATTTATAAAATCACACAAGATGAAGGAACTTTACGCCTAGGGAATGGCGCTGTTATTACTACTACGCAAAGTGCTGGCCAACCGACAACGGTTGGCTGTACGCTTGCTTTTACTAAACTTGCTTTAAATCTTCCTTCTATTTTAGCTAAAGGTGCTCAAGCTCCGAAAATCTGGATCTATCCCTCAGAAAATGGTAATAGGTACACCGAAGATCCGAATCCAACGATTACCCTTTCTGGAAATTTATCTCTGTTAAACGATGATAATGAGGATCCCTACGACTCTTTAAACCTCTCTAGAAGCATTTCACGTATCCCCTTTCTCTATCTTTGTGATACAACCACTAAGAAAATTACTGTGGATGATCTAAATATTGAAGCCATTAATGATCAACAACATTATGGTCATCAAGGCGTGTGGTCTCCTTATTGGGAGGAATATACAACAACAACAAATCCTACATCAGCACTAACAGCAAATACCTCGCATCGTATACTCTATGCAGATTGGACCCCTACAGGTTATATTCCTAATCCAGAATATCGAGGCGATCTCGTTGCTAACGTCCTTTGGCAAGCTGCATACAACGCTATCTCTGGTCTACATAACCTAACTACCCCCCCCCCCCGTGCAAGTCGTATAGGGATTGCTGGAGGTGGATCAGGGGCCTATGTCTCACAAAAAACTCGCAACTTAAAACCAGGGTTTGAGTTATTCTCTAGGGGTTACTCTACTCAAGCATCAAGTCCTATAAAGAAGACAAATCATAATTTCGCATTAAGCTTTTCTCAGTTCTATAGTGAAATAAAAGAGTCTGAGTCGAAAAGCAAAGTCTCTTCCAACTGTTACTTTGCTGGAGCACAACTACAAATACCTTGGCTTAATGAAAATATCCTCTCGTCAGCTTCTCTAGGTTACGCTTATTCACACAACTGTGTAAAAACAAAAAATCAAAATACAAATACCTTATCCCAAGGATATTTCCAAGGCCATACTCTAGGAAGTGAGCTTTGCTGTATGCTCCCCGAAAGCAAAATCTCAAATTTGCAATTCCGTCCTTTTATCAAAGCTTTGGGCATACATGCTATTCAAGAAAACTTCACAGAAACTGGAATGCACATCCGCAGTTTTCAAACAAAAGATCCCCTAATTAACGTGACTTTGCCTGTGGGAATCTATTGTTACACGGAACACGTTGTGAATTTAAAGACCATCTGGGAAATGCAACTTGCCTACTCTCCAACTATCTACAGACAAAAACCTAAAATCACCACTACGCGATTGATAAGTAAAGGCACATGGATCACTTCAGGAACACCTGTAGATCATCATGCAGTCTCTATCTTAATAAAAAATACTACGACTCTACTTAACACAATGAGTCTGAGCATTAATTATCGTGGAGATTTTTCAAAATCTACACTGTGTAATTTTTTAAATGTAACGAGTGAAATCAAATTTTAGACTTAGAAAATAAGTACCCCCATGAAAATACGGTTCTCTACTTCCTTCAGCGCTTATCTTCTGATCTTCTTATTAACTTGTTTATCACTTTCTTTACACGCCTCCCCAACACAAGCTACATGCCCATTTCAAAGTTTTGAATATGAACAACTTCTTTGTCAGAAACTCTTCTCTGATATTCCTGAAGAACAAAATACCCTTGAAGGACTTACAAATTCAACAGGCACTATTACTGTTGAAAACTACAAGAATGTTATCTGCTCTCAGAAAATCTCTAGTAAAAACGGCGGGGTTTTGGATGCTACTTCGGTAGTTGTACAAAACATTCAGAATGACATAAAGTTTATCTTAAACATAACAGCGCAAAAAGGTGGGGTCATCCATACTACAGGCAACTGTAGCATTACTCAAAATCTAGGAAAACAGTACTACATTGGCAACCAGTCTAATGCTCCCGCCTATGCAAGCACCTCCACAAACTATGGCGGCGCTATCTGTTGCGGAGGAAATCTTGAGTTATCTAAGAATCGTGGGGCTATTTGCTTTGCTTATAATACAGCAATTATGCGCGGTGGCGCTGTCTCATCAGATGCTAGTTTTAAGATAACAGGGAATTCTGCTCCTATTTTGTTAATGAACAATTTAGCCTTGAATCAACAAGGGGGAGCAATTTATTGCCAAAATTGTGAGATTTCAAACAATTCTGAACCTATATATATAACTTCTAACTCATCTTCTATTGGAGGGGCTTGCCACGCAACTTCTACCGTAGAAATTAGAAATAATTCTAATTTGATTTTCTTTGCGAATAACTCCGGTGTATGCGATCGCCCTATTGGAGCGGTGAGCTCCGGGGGAGCGATCTCTGCAACAACTATAAAAATAGAGGATAATTCTGGACCCGTTTGCTTCAATAATAATACTGTAGACCGTAATGGTGGCGCCTTATGGTGCCAAACATTAACTATTAAAAATAATGGGCCCGTTCAATTTATCAAGAATCGAGCTAGATGGGGAGGAGCCTTACTCATTAAAAATGATGGTACCTGCGATCTATCTGCAGATAATGGGGACATCATTTTTAATAATAACTGCGGAACATATAGTCAACTATATAGAAATACTATGCACTGCACAGCGGGAACAACTTTAAAAGTTGGGGCAAAGAAAAATTACTGTGTGAAGTTCTACGATCCTATCCAATGCCATTACCCATCTCCATTAATAACATTTAATAATGAAGACTATCACGAAGGAACGGTTTTATTATCCGGGATATTCGTTCCCGACTCCTTCAAAGACGAAGCGAACTTCATTAGCAATATAAAAAATCCAATAACTATCAAATACGGCGTGCTTGCTATTGAAGATCGAGCGGGATTAGCTGTTTATAAAATTACACAAGAGAACAGCACTGTAAGATTAGGCAACGGCGCAGTTGTCAGAACAAATGTAAAAGCTACAGACACCTCAGATCAAACAAGCAACGGTTCTGCTCTTAACATTACAAACCTTGCGCTTAACCTACCTTCTCTTATCCAAAAAGGCGCTCAAGCTCCTAAAATTTGGATCTATCCCACAAGCTCTACAACTAATAATACGACCACCTATACCGAAGATGACAAACCAACAATCACTCTTTCTGGGCCTCTACAACTACTTAACAGCGACAATGAATATCCTTATGACTCTTTAAATCTCTCTAGTGGGATTACGCGTGTTCCTTTCTTATATCTTTGCGATAACGCAACAAAGAAAATTACAATCACAGATTTGGATATCCAAACTATCAATAAGAGTAAACACTATGGTTATCAAGGAGTGTGGTCTCCCTATTGGGAAGAATACACAACAACAGCCAATTCTGCGTCACCAGAAACAGCAAATACTTCACATCGTATACTCTATGTAGATTGGACCCCTACAGGTTATATTCCTAATCCCAAGTACAAAACTCCTCTCATCGCCAATGCTCTTTGGGGATCTGTCTACACCACACTGTCAGGAATGCACACTCTGCTTTCTCCAGAAGCTAATCCCAAATATTTTGAACTCGGCGGTCAGGGATTAATTATGACTATTCGTCAGCGTGATCGCCTAGGAATTCGTGGATTTCGTATGGAATCCGCAGGTTATGCAGCAACCTCATCGGCTGCGACCAAGATAAATCACAAGATCTCCTTTGCATTTTCTCAGCAAATCTCTCACATCAAAGAGCATACAACATCTAACAAAGTCTCTTCGAAAAACTACTTCGGAGGTATACAATTGCGTTTTCCTTGGTTAGGAGATGCCTTGGTCTCCACAGCATCACTAGCCTATAATTATGGGGATCACATCGCGAAGCATTTCTATGCAGAAGATAACAAGGATTCCGAAGGGTATTTCTCTAGCTATACATTCGGAGCCTGTCTGAATTTCATGCTAAATCTCAACCTAATGAGTAATGTGTTTTCTGTAGCACCATTTATAGAGGCTTTAGCCTGTAGAGCTACGCTCTCAAATTTTATAGAACAGAGAGATTTTGCACGGAAATTCACAGTGAATAGACCTTTAGAAAACATCACATTGCCTATTGGAGTGATCATGCAATGGGCGCATGATTGGATCTTCCCAATAATCTGGCACGTACAACTTGCCTACCACCCTGTTATCTACAGACACTATCCTCAGGTATTGACAACACTGCTCTCTAGCAACGGCAGCTGGCTGTCTTCAGGAACCCCTATAGACAGACAATCCCTCTCCGTTCATGTCAATCACTCTACGCGCTTGTTCTCCAATCTCAAAATGACCCTATCTTACAGAGGAGACTTCGCCTCCTCCACAGTCTGTAACTATCTGAAGGCAGAATGTGGTCTTACTTTTTAAAAAAGACAAAGCTGTAAAAGTCTCCTTTTACAGCCTTGAAGACGTCTACTTACTACGCCCCCTATTCTTCCCAAGCACTTTATCCTGCAACCGTCTTAGCAACCCCATCATTCTATTCTCTCCATAAGGACTAGGAGGAGGGGTTTCAGAAGGAATCTCAGGCAAAGCCCGGCCGGCCATAGGATATGTTCTCTCCGATGCTCCTCTTCCCGCACTACTGTTGCGAACCCCATCGAGGAAATCACCAATACTGCTTGAGTAATAAGAAGCATCCACAGCATTTGCAAATCCTACAGTTACTCCTATCTCAGGTATTGATTGATTATCTGGAACCAAATATCCGTCTTCATCATTACCAGCACTATTTCTGAATAAGCTAGGAGCAAATCTAGGGATATCGTAAACATGTTCTTCGCCTGCTTTTCCCCTTATAATAAAACCTCTTGGACTATCATAAATAGGTTGGGGTCGTGGAGTGTTATAGATACCCTCAGAAGATCCCTGCTGGATAGGTGGTGAAGTTGGTGTATCGTAGGGATTCCAACCCCTAAAAGAAGGGACATCGTAAGCATTATCCTCTTCTTTTTTAATTCGACTACTTCTGAGCTGATCGTATATCGTTTTTCCTGTATCGTAGCGCATTGTCAAGTACGTATCTTGGTTAGAGGTGGAGGCATCCTGCTGGATGTGATCATCTAAACTTCCGAGATCTCTTGGTATAACAGAACGCATCTCTTCGTAAATTTCCTCATGTGGAGACCATTTAGATCCTATAACCTCGTATACTCCCTCTGAATTGTCTCCTCTATAGCGAACAGTTTCTCTACCAAACTCTCCCCCGACTTCGGTAACGTAGACTATCTCAGGTTGTCCATTTACCCACGCATCTACTATAGTCTCAGGAATAGTAAGAGTTCCTTCTGGGTAAGGATTCTCTGCATTGGTGTGCTTTTGAATAAAACCTACTACCTCAGATGCGAATTCTTCCTCGTTATTGAGAAGTTCATATCCTTTTCCATTAAAATGGCAGCGGCGTCTCACCAGTTCTCCAAGAGCTTGGAGACCTCGTCTTACTGAACGAGCCAGAGCGATTAGGCTATTTTTAATTATCGTAAGGATATTCACAACTCCTTCACGCAATTTATCAAGAGCTTGTTGAATACGAGATCTTAATGTGGGCTCTACATTTGCAGAAGCTTCTGAATCAAATTCTAAACGCAATCTATGGGCTTCCTTCAATACTCTTGCCACTTCAGGACTAATTTCTCCTAGAAAATTATCGGCATTATCCCCCATGCCCGCTATATCTATAAGCTCACTATCAGACGTGCTTGTTATATCTTCATCGATATCTAAAAACGCTGCTTCCCCAACTGCATTGAAATCTGAGACAGGGTTTGAAAAATCTTCGTCATCTAGAAGATAAAATGTGGAGGCAGACTTCTTAGAATCCGCCAAGCGATTCAAATCATTAATATGCTGCTGATAGGCATCACGATATTCTGTAAACAAGGCGCGCTCTTCAGAAGTATCAGCCCCTTCGATCATATTGTTATAGGTCTCCACCATCTCTGTCAGTTCAGCAAGAGTTAGCCCAACCTTACCCTCTACAGGTGTTTCTTGTTTCTTATTCGTATAAATCCACCAACCACGAACACGAGATAAGATATTTCTAGGAGAAAGCTTTTCTTTTAAGGTTCGACTAGTAGAGGGTGCACTCGTTGTACTAGTTTCTTCTAATCTGTGAGTGTGTTCAGGGGATTCGACATCTGTATCTCCGACATCTAAAAGAGAATCGTCATCTAGAGTTTGTTGCTGAAAATGCGATTGCATCATGCGAGACTCGGGAAGACGTACCCCGACTTGCTTATGACCTGGAATTATAGGAGAAGAAATCTTTATAGATCCTTGGTTTTGCTCTCCCCTGTTCTTTGAGAACACCCCTTTAACAGCCGTCCACATGCGGGAGAGAAATCCTGGTTGTGAGGCCCCTTTTTTTGAAACAGAACTAGAAACTCCTTGAGCTCCTACTTCTTCTGGAGAACGCACTTGGAAACCCTGTCCCAATAACAAGCGAGTTCGCTCTTCTATAGAGCCTTCGCTACTGGAGCTACTAGACCGAGATCGATTGCCAGATTCAGAGTCGTAAACTATATCGTGGTCTCCAATATTCCCCGACTTAGAATCTTTGTCATCATTCCCATGAGTAGGAATTCTTCCTGGCCCACCGCCTCCAATTCCGCTTACCCCCGACATACTCGCGCCTCTTTTATTATTTAAAACAAAAAAAATAAACTTATTTTATTTTAATTTTATCAATAGAGAAAAATTAACAAAACAAATCTAAATGCATATTTTATAAAATAAAAACGCAAAACCTATAATATTACTTATTTATAATGATAATTAGAGGTGTAAAAGGATATACAGAGAACTTTAGTCCTAAGCCATAAGAGACAAGTGACTAGTCATCAAATGCATCAGAAAAAACATCGCCATCTTCGACCTCGTCAAAATCCAGATCATCAATAGTTGCGTCAACAACCAGATCTTCCGTAGCAATTTGCAATTTCCCTGAGATATCGTTTAAATAGGCTCTGCGCGTGCGCAAACGCTTTCTTAACCTTAACAGCTGATCGTAGAGCCATGATGTGAGCTTTTGTAAATACATAGCTGATCCAATGGTAAATAGAGAGGATCCAATAGCTAATATTCCTGCAGTGATAGGAGCCAAAGCCGGAATAAGAGTTAGAAGCATAACTCCAATACCAGCGGTAATGAAAATTCCTGCAACGATAACACTATTGACTCCGCGGCCTTTCTCAAAATCCGCAATCTCTTCACGGATAGCACGATCCGTTTCAAGAATCGTATTTCTACCGACGCGAAGCCAAGCTTTATCGATGTCTTCTTTCGGAAGAGATGACGCATCAGATAGCCGTTTCTTAAATTTGGATTTTTCCCTTGCTTCTTTCCAACGAGCTTTGCTGATTTGCAACCGCGTCTTACATTGAAATATATTGTAGACTAGCCCTGAAGAAACCATGGGCAAAACACTAGAGGTCACTGATGATCCCACGGCAGAAATAAGGAGAACCTGTAATGCAGGCATTCCCACAAAGCCTGCGGTAACAACAGCAGCTACTCCCGCAAGTAAAAGTAGAATAGACAGAGCAAAAATTACTTTTTGCTTAGGCGTTAAGGATAAACGTTTATCTATTTCCTCCGGAGTGATCTTCTTATATTCGAAAATCCCCTCCGACTCCTCTATAAAAGCGACTCCTTCATCTATTTTGTCTTTCTTTGTGATTTCTTTCAGGGGCTCTTCGACTATCTCTTTTTCGGCAATATCTTCATTACGAATATTTTTTAATCCCATGTCGGCAAAAAGCATCTGCCCTTTTTGAGCTTCTAAAAAGCTCTTCCACTTTCCGATGCTACTGTGTAACAACGTCTGCAAAGTTAATCCTATCCCAATAGAGAGCAAGGGAGGAGCAAGAACGATTAAAACTGTTGCAGGAGCTCCCGCTAAAACAAAAGTTCTTACAATAGCCAGGGCTATCCCTAAAATAGCAAAACCCACTCCCACTACCAGAAGACTCAAGCTAATCAGGTGTAGCTTCCTAGCCTCCTGCATTATTTCCACGCGCGATAACGTTTCTCCAGAAGCTGCTTTTTCAGAACGAGCAAACTTGATATATAAATAATGTGCGATGCTTGTAAACCCTGATTGGCTACCTTTCGAATATGCGGAGCTTCCTAAGTTCGAAACAACACCTCCGTACCCTCCGGGAACAAAGCTTGCTCCTACTTTCATAGCCAACCCTAACCCAGTAAATCCGAGTCCTATACCTGCAGCACTCTTTATCCTCTGTCTATCAGACATGTGAGGAGCAAAAAGATCACGAGCTTTATTGACGATATTTTTCATCACAGCAAAGCCACCTAGAGAAACTCCAGATAAGGCTATTGCCAATACAATACTTTGAGGCACTCCAGGAGCAATAAATGTCAGAGCAACAACAACAATAATCATTGCCAAGGCGAATACCAAGAGTCCTGCGAGCAACCCTACGGAATGAGAAAACATTCTCTTATCCATAGCAGATCTCTCCAGAGGCACTGGGGAATAGAGTAAAGTTTCCTCAGACCTGCTACCCTGAGTTACTTGAGGGATCTCCCCGGATCCCACAACCTCTGGCTGTCTAAGATCATCTCCGGGAACTCTAGAAATTGACATAAATTAAAAAACAAAAAAAAATTCATTGTTAATTAATTATAATCACAAATTCAGATATCAAACATTCGTCAAATTAGTAGGAAAATCGCAACAAAATCAACAAAAACAATTTAAAATTAAATTAAAATGAGATTTTTTAATTTGAAAAGCGAACAAGAAAAATCAGAGTAGCCAGTGGGGGGAGTTCTATATCGATTCCCCAGGAGAAGCCATGATCTATGCACAATATAGGCGGACGGTTTCCTTTTCCGGATCCCCCAAACCCTATGTCATCGCTATTGAAAAGCAATTGACACATCTTAATGCCTTGGCAATGTAGAACATAAGAGGGAATGTATCCCGAGCTAAAATGGTGAATACACAGTAGAGCTTGATTAGAGTCATTTCCGGAAAGTCTGTAATAAGAAATGACGTTATTTTCCGTATCTTTAAAATCTATCCAACGAAAAGACTCTTGCTTACCGTCTCCTTGCCAAAAATAGGGAAGGTCACGATACAAGGAGTTCATTTTTGCCACACATTTGTGTAAAGTAGCGTGATAAGGATTGTCTAATAAATGCCAATCTAGGGATCTATCTGGCGACCACTCCCTCCCCTGGGCAAATTCTCCTCCCATGAATACAAGTTTTTTGCCTGGCTGGCATATCTGATAGCTTAGCAACAAACGCATATGGGCAAATTTCGACCAGGTATCTCCGGGAACTTTTTGTAATAGGCTTCCCTTACCATGGACAACCTCGTCATGAGAAAGAGGTAGGAGATAGTTTTCTTTAAAAGCATACCAAATGCTAAATGTCAGATCGTTATGATGGTAAGCACGAAATATGGGATCTACCTTAAGATAACGAAAGGTATCGTGCATCCATCCTAGGTTCCATTTATAATCAAAACCTAAGCCTCCGGAATTTATAGGTTCTGTAACTTTCGGGAAATCTGTAGACTCTTCAGCAAATGTCATTACTCCGGGGAATTCCTTGTGCACTATAAAGTTAAAGTGTTTGAGAAACTCAATAGCATCGAGATTTTCTTTTCCTCCATGGATATTTGGCGACCATTCTCCCTCTTTTCTACCATAGTCTAAATACAGCATAGAGGTCACAGCATCCACACGCAAACCGTCTATATGCATTTTATCCAACCAAAAGAGAGCACTTCCTAAAAGGAAATTCACAACCTCATTGCAGCGATAATCAAAAGTATAAGTATGCCAGTGGGGATGGAGGGGTTCTTTATGATCTACAGACTCATACAGAGCCTCCCCGTCAAAATGGGCAAGAGCAAAAGTATCCGTTGGGAAATGCCCCGGCACCCAATCTAAAATTACCCCAATACCCTCACTGTGAAGGTGATCGACAAAAAATTGAAAGTCTTCGGGAGATCCATACCGCCATGTAGGCGCGTAATATCCTGTGACCTGATATCCCCAAGATTCATTTAAAGGGTGTTCTGTAATAGGCAAGAGCTCAATATGCGTATAGCTCATTTCCTTGCAATACTGAGCGAGTCTCTCTGCCAGCCCCCGATACCCTATAGGTCTACCATCTTGCCATTGCCAAGACCCAACATGTACCTCATAAATAGATAAAGGCTGATCTTGTGTACAGCTGCGCTTTTCCATCCATTCGGCATCGTGCCATACATAGCGATCGCTGTTAATAACTCGAGATGTTGCGAGCGGAGGAACATCAAAACCTTTCCCATAAGGATCTGTTTTGATAAGAATTTCTCCGGAAGCACTAACAATTTCCCATTTATATAGTGTTCCCTCATCAAGACCAGGAATAAATAACTCCCAAACCCCTGAATCTGAAACCTTGCGCAAAGGGTTAACGAGACCATTCCAAAAATTAAAATCTCCAATAACAGATACACGTTGTGCATGAGGAGCCCATACAACAAAGAGCACGCCAGAAATTCCCCGAACATCACAAGGGATTGCTCCCATGCGCTCGTAAATTTTGTAATGTGTTCCTTGGTGAAATAAAAAGGAGTCTATCTCTCCCCATAAAGGAGAAAATGCGTAAGGGTCATGAGCTAATAAACCATTTTGATGATAGATCCGGTAGTCATTAAGAAGGGTACCCTTGGGAGTTGTTAGAGAAAATATTCCGGAATGGTGATGCGTAGCGTGCTCTATATTTCCTTGAAGCTCTACAGCTACAGAATGTGCTCCAGGTCGAAAAAGAATAATTCTATCTTGAGAGGAATTCTCGGAAATAATCCCCAACAACTTATGAGGATTACTCTGCCTTCCCGAAATCAACAAGGAGATGTCCTCAGAGTTTAAAATCCTCTCAACCATTAGGAAACTATCTTATTTATGGAAACAATCCCATAAATACGTAGTTCCGCTTTTTATCTCCATACTTTCTCCTAAAGAAACTGTCGAAGAAACTGTCAGTTGTTTCTTCTCCCACTGTCGTAAACGACAATGAGACAACTCTGAAGAAAAACCTAAAAGAACGGGGGTAGTTTCCTCAGCATGGAGACAGACACGGCGTATTGTCTTTTTACTCCACTCTAAAGAAAACCTTCCTATTCCCCGAAAGTAAACATGAACAAATCTTCCACATGGAAATTCTGGAGGTAACGCAGGAAGAATTTCCACAATGTCTTTATCACGAACTATAAAGATATCTCGAAGCATGGCCAGGCTATACCAAAGCAATGAAAAAGGAACCTCTTCTCGAGTTTCCTTTTTTGGAAGCTCACGAAGAATCCCTTGATATTCAGTATCATACACCCTGGGCAAGAGATTTTCTGAAAAACCCGCAAGGTATAGGGAAGATAATGCTGCGTAGATCTCTGTTTTTTTTCTTTCCTGAATCTTTTGGTAAGCATCGACGAATAATGTTCCACTTCCTCTTTTTAAACATTCTTCGTTTCGCGAAGATTCGGGAACCAAGGCGCTTAGCCTTAACCACAAAGGAAGAATCTCTTTTAAGTCACAACGGCGACGAATCTTATGCAAATCCGCATGTTTATGCACTCCCAATGAGAGTAGTGGCTCTGCAGAATCTGCGCAAGGGAGATGTCCTTTTAGAGAATCGACCTTAGCACCGGTGGGAAGAATATAGTACTTGTACTGTTCGGAAATCACAGCCAGTCCCCCACGATGCAAATTTTGGAAAACGGCGAAGCGTTTTAAGGGCCCTTGAGCCTCTACATACCCCTCATTGATTAACACATGAGAAGAAGAAAACACCCGCCATAGCGTAGGAAATATTTGAGCGTAAAGCTCGGATCCAGGAATAGGAATAAACGTTCCGGGAATCAACGTATAAGGCTTAAAAGTCTGTGTTATTTTAATCATACGCGTTTTCCTTTAAGAACATCATCTTCCACGGATTCGATACACACATCTTGTAGCGTATTCACGGCGACATTAGCGGTAGCGGGGAAGCCTACCATATCAAAATATGGGGAATGGCCGTAAGCCACACCCTCATCAATTCTCTCAACAAGAACAGAAAGAGTCTCCCCTATACGCCGAGTCATCTCCCTACGAGCGACCTCCCTAGCCACATGAGCAAGGTGCTTCTTCCTTTCATTAATTACAGATGGAGGAAGCTGAGAAGAAAACGTATAGGCCTTCGTACGTTCTCGAGGACTAAAAGGGAAAATATGTACCTTAATAAACCCAACATCTTCGATAACGCGCAGGGTATCTTCAAAATCACTATCTGTCTCTCCTGGGAAGCCGACAATTACATCTGTTGTGAAAGCATATTTAGGATCCCCCGAACGCAAAGCATCCACACAATCTAAAAAATCCCCACGTGAGTACTTCCGATTCATCCTTTTTAAAATTGCATTAGAACCGGATTGCAAGACCAGATGAGAAGAATGACACGTATGTTTCCCTGACAGTAAAACGTCACGAAGATCCTCTTGCACATCCTCGGGATCTATAGAAGAAATCCGTATTCTTTCTATCCCCTCGATCTCATCCACCCGTCGAATAAGATGAGCTAAAGAATGCCCCTCATCTTGATAATCCCCGACATTAATCCCAGCAATCACTACCTCACGATATCCCTGAGAAACAATTCCGGAAATTTCCTCAAGAACTTCCCGTGCAGGTCGCGAACGCGACCTTCCCCGCAAATAAGGAATAATACAATACGAACAAAAAGAATTACACCCGTCCTGCACTTTAATAAAAGCCCGAGATTTCCCTTCAAAACTACGAATACGAAATTCAGGAAGGTCTTGAATAGCGGGAAAAATCTTTTCCATTAACTGGTGCTTTTCTTTATTAGAAACAAGCAGGCACTGCCTTCCTAAAGAATTAAAAAATTCCTTATCCGACTCCCCTAAGCACCCCGTAACCACTAAAAAAGCATCGGGATTTTGTCGACAAACTTGACGTACGGCATGACGTCCTGAACTTTCCGCAGATCCTGTAACAGCACAGGTATTGACAATACATAGGTCACAGGGAACCTCAGGATCGATAATTTCGCGATACCCCAAAAAATTTAATTGATCGCGGTAACTTTGAATCTCATACTGATTTACACGACACCCTAAACAAACAAGCTTAAATGTTCCCTTTACTTCCACAACTGTCATAAGTTTCTAGTGAGATATGAAAAATAAGAAGACAGCATTCTAAAGTATCCTTACTTTTCCCCACTAATAAAGATTCTCTTTTTTCTTAAGCTTGTGAATCCTCCTACTAAGTCTTCTTTTCACTTTGAAGAAGAACGGGAAATAAATGGCTGGTACTTTTTCTCCAACTCCTTAGGTAGATAAGCTTCTACAATTAAAATATCATCTTTACTACGATGAGATAACACCAACCCAGCATCATAAAGCTCTGTGAATTTTCCATAATCTTTATAAGAAAATTTTAATGTTACCTCTGGGCAACCTTCAGTGATGACTTCAGTCATTGCCTCCAGAAGGTTGGGGATTCCCTCTCCGGTTTTTGCCGAAACAAGCACAGCTCGTGGGGATAGTAAACGTAATTTCGCAGGTACTTTTCCTTCGGGGAGCTCGTCGATTTTATTTAATACTGTTATAATTTTAGGATGCTCAATACCTAAGTCTTGCAAAATCCCTTTGGTTGTTTCTACATGCTCAAAAGCTAAGGGGTGTGAGGCATCCACAACATGCAGTAAAACATCTTCATGTAGAGCAGCTTCTAAAGTACTTTTAAACGCCGCGACGAGCGCGTGGGGTAATTTTCGAATAAATCCTACGGTATCAGTAACAAGAACTCGTTGCCCGCAAGGCAGAACACACCGACGTGTTTTAGGATCTAAAGTAGCAAAAAGCTTATCCTCTGCATAAGTTTCTGCGGAGGTTAGCAAATTCAATAACGTACTCTTCCCTGAGTTAGTATAACCGATCAAAGCAAACGAAGGAATTCCTCGTTTTTCCTTAGCTTTACGGCGCTCTTTCCTCTGTTTTTCCACAGCCTTAAGATCAGAGGTTAATTTGTGAATCCTTTCACGAATCATCCTTCTGTCAAGCTCAATTTGCTTCTCCCCCTCTCCCTTAACGAATCCTCCTCCACTACCTCCTCCCGATTTTTGACGAGATAAGTGTCCCCACATTCTTTTTAAACGAGGAAGAAGATAACGTGCTCGCGCTAACTCCACTTGAAGACCAGCTTCCGCAGTAAATGCACGACTTGCAAAAATCTCTAAAATTAACTCCGTACGGTCTAAAACAACAAGACCCAAACGCTTTTCTAGATTCCTCTGTTGTGAGGCGGTAATCTCTTCGTCCACAATTAATGTGCCAATTGTGGGAAATATTTTTAAAATCTCTTCGATTTCTAAGAGCTTACCCTCATTCAAATATGTTGAAGACGAAGGCATGCGTAAAATCCACGAACGCGATTCTAAAACAGTAATATCGCATGATTCCGCAAGAGAGATTAGCTCGTCGCTATGCTCCTGCACATACTTTTGGTCTGCCTTCCCTGTGTAACAAGCCACAGCTAAAGCTTGCGAAGGATCTTGCTCCTCACGGGGAAGAGAAAAACGCCAGCCTAAGGCACTTTCACGACTCTTTTGTTCTTCTTTGGATTTTTTTTTCATTACCTATCCTTATAAAGACCAGGAAACTTCCATGCCATCATAAGCACATAACTTATCAGAATAATCTGCCAACTCTTTTTGCAAGTTATGACTTATATGCGTGATGATTAATTTCTTTGCTCCCACATAGGAAGCAAAATCTTCAGCCTGACTCATAGTAAAATGTGCGTAGCCACGTCCAGAAAAAGCTGCAGGTGGCTGGTTAGGTGAAGCGGATAGAATAAGAGTTTCTACTCCGGAAAGATAGCTAAAAATCTCCTGATCATATCTATTCATATCGGTAAGATACGCAAGATTCCCAAAACGGTATCCCATAACCTCGCAGGATTTTTGATAATAGGAAACATAAGTATAGGGAAGATCCAAAAAAGTACTCTCGCCATATTCTTCATTTAAAATTGTAAAATCTAGTGAAGCGGAAAGAGAGGAATCTCCACCTTGAGGAAAAACAATATGCTCACGAGACTTGCAGAGATATTTATAAGTAAACGCAGAAAGCACGACGGGAAGAGAACGCTGATGAAGCACATACCAAACTCGCAAATCATCGATACCCCCAATATGATCATAGTGGGGATGCGTAAGAAAAACTCCATCAAGTTTCTGAATATTGTTTTCTAACATTTGCTGACGGAAATCAGGACCAACATCTATGAGAAATTTCTTCTCGGCCCATTCAACAAGCACGGAAGGGCGTAAACGTTGTATTTGTTTCCCTGTGCAGACCGCACAGGAACAAAAGGCAACAGGAATCCCCTCAGGATTTCCTGATCCTAAAAAGGTCAACTTTCCCGATGAAAGATCTCCCAGAGAACCTTTGTCCACGAACAATCCCCGACTCGCGTATAAAAAATGGAATTGTAGCTAGCTAGAAAATTAAGCAAAAGAAGAAGGTTCTGAAGGTACAGGCTCAGAAATTGACAACGACATAACGGGAGAGTGAAGGGGCTCTCCTCCTGCCAGGATCGGATCTAACAAATGACACGAAGGGGGGAATTCTGTAAGCACAACGTATTTTTCCGTACCATCCTGAACAGGCACCAGTTCGCAACGCTCGGTATAATCCTTTGAAAGGCTCACCCACTCACGCACCCGCACTCGTGAAAAGTAATTAAAAATTCCTCCGAGCAGACATAAGGCTAAAGCCACACCTAATAAAATTGCTGGAAAACACCAATGATGCAGACCTGGGATCACGGGCGAAGCAACAATCACCCCAAGAATAATCCCCGAAAGAAATAAGATACCACCAGCGATAAAGCTCAACAAAGCGCAAATGTCTAAATTACGCACCCGAAAACACACATTCCTCATTTGCTCACGAACAGCAATGGCTTCGGCATCCTTAGGGTGCAAACCCCACAATGTTGTCAAAGGCCCAGAAACATGTGTCCCTCTTATCGGATGATTCTTACATCGCAAAACGGGAGCCACTCCACAAGGCTTGCCATCACTCCCCACAACAAGAACAGACACCTCACTAGGTTGCACAACTCCCTTGCAGGAAGAACAATAAAAATGCGTGTTGGCGTATTGAGCGCTATCCCTGAAACCAGGATAGCACGGGAAGGAACCAAACATACACAGCCGCTAAAAACAATCAGAAAAAAATAACAAAAGGAATAGAAAAAATCAAATTATAATAGTTTATTAAAAACACAAACGAACTAATTCTTATATAAGGAAAGAAACTTTAAGAAATAAAACAAGGAGACAAAGGTGTGGGTAAAAAACTCGGACCAAAAGATGGTTAAGAAGAATCTTTAGAAGAAAAGATTCTTCTTAACATCAAAGAAAAGCTGCAACGCGCCTTAATCTAATTTCCATTTTTGTTCTAATTTATGAATCGTTCCGTCAGCCCGCAGCTCTTCCAAGGCTTTTTGCACTTCATTTATATGTTCGGGACGATCTTTTGCTATTCCCAAGCCACAACCTAAAACCCACCAATCTTCGGGAAGATCCACTTTGGTCGTATGTAGATCAGAGAACTCTTTCAATACTACACGAGCCACATCGGGTTCAAGAACAGCTATTGGGGATTTTTTACCACGTACTTCCATCAACACTTCCAAAGTACTATCGAAAGAACGGACACAAACTCCCGGAAGGGATAGTAAATAATCTTCAAGGAAGGTGCCTGTTTGAACAGCAACTGAAGAGTATTGAGATAAAGGAAGAATACCCTCTTTACTTATGGGTTGTTTGGATACGATAGTTAGCTCACAAACGCCTTCCCCGTGATAGGGAATCATAGCAATCTCTTTCTGACGCGATCGGGTAATCGACATTCCAGACAAGATAGCATCTATGCGATGTTTCTTCAAATTTAGAATCAACGCATCAAACGAAAACTCTGTGACTTTCAATTTTTTGCCAAGTTTTTCACTAATGGCCTCCGCAAGATCCATATCAAAACCCACAACCTTGCCTGTTTCATCAATAAACTCAAAGGGAGGGTAGGTAGCGTTAGTCCCTACTACCCAAATTTCGTCTCTATTAACAGAGGAGCTGCAACCCGCTAAGAATAAACAAATTCCACAAAATAGGGCTTTCAAATAAAAAGTAAACTGTTTCATAAAAAATGTGCTATAATAACTAAAAATATGTTACAATTTACAGATGAAATAATAAATCTTCAAATTCGAATGTGCTTTAAATTAAACGATTGAAAGCGAGTAAGCCTATGGTTATATAAAAAAAAATTCAATTATGAGCCTACCTTCTTTTCCCCCACCTTCCTGTCCTCCTCCAGGAAAAAATAACCTGTACCACCTACAAACCAATCCTCAGGATCCCTGCTGTGTTCGAGCACTAAGACTGGTTGCTTACGTGCTACTACACATCATTACCCTGGGTCTGCTTCTGCTTTTCCACTACTGTAGGCACCACGGGGAAGAAGAGACTTTATTACCCGTACCCGTGATTCCTGTAACACCTCCGACTCAAGAACCAACGCAGACTCCGAAGCCAAGGCCTCAAGTCTATTCGCCCACTGTACCCGTGCATTCTCCGAGTCCCCTTCCCCTCCCCATCTCTAGGGAGCCTCTACAACAACCCATACCGCAACAAGTCTCTACAGACCTCCTCCCTAAAAGGCCACAGGATCAAAAACAACCCGCAACCAAAGCTTCTTTAGACCTTCCTGCAGCTACGCAACCAACACCCCCACCAGCTGCGACGCCTCCCCCCGCTGCTCTACCCCCTACACAGGCGAAAACAAAATTACCGACGCTAACAGAGATCCTCGATAAAATACAAAGTATCGGACTCGTACCTACGGGAGTAGATCGGAAATCTTTAGAGGCTATGGCATTCTTCAATGAGCAAGGACTTTCCCCCAATGGTGCCCGTTTAACTATTACGCCCGCACAAATTCTTAATCCTCTATTTGTAGCCACGTACCCTAAGCGAGTCCGCTCATCCTTTCGAATTGTGATGCAAGATCTTGAAAAGACTATCCTTACAGGGAACCCTCGGGATGAAAAGGTCCAAGTTGCCCATTTATTGCTAAATCAGTTACGACACCTTGAAAACAACTATTATCTTGTTGATGTTCCTGGTGATGGAAACTGTTTCTACCGTTCCTTCCATATAGGTTGGGCATGTTCTTTAATACGTTCTGGAGATCCTCAGGCATGCGAAAAAGAAGCTCAAAGGATTTTAGCCATGCCCTTTGCCCAGTCGTCAGAAAAAAATCGCCGGCTTTCTGAACGCATGGCCGAAATTATTAGATTGTACCAAAACTACACTAATGTAAAGGATCTATACGATCACGTACTTTTGTCTCCTGTATATACATCAACGGCAATTTCCTACCTACGTAATCTCGCTCTCTTTACCATGGATGAAAATCGCTTCGCGGTTTTGGGAGCAGAGGAAAACATTCGGGCAGTAATCTTGGGTCAAATGATAGACGCTCCGGATGTATTAGCGGATGTCTTGAAAAAGCTCATCCAAACAGAACCATCTGGACCTATTTTACAACACCTATTCCGTGGTAATGTCTTGCCAATAACGGGAGCCGCAGATCAAGGGGCCCTTGTCTTAGAGTTCTTACCCCAACTTCTTCTCAAGCAACAAAGCCTTCAACAACTCTCTCAGGAACAACAGCAAACAGCCGCGCAATTTCAAGCATGGTTAAATGAGTTGATGGACGTACTATCCGCTGTCTTAGTTTCTGGAGATTTAACCGAGGAACACTCTGTCGCAATCATATCAAACTTCCCTAAAGAAATTCGGGGACATTACCAAAAGTTCTTCCAATCTATAGAAGCATCAAGACAGGGAGTTGCTTTACCCACTCCTTTGATTCTTCTTGCCTTCATTCTTTCTCATCCTTCATGTGCAGAACACTACAGCCCATGTGCAGCCTTTTTAACCCAGGCACAAAATATCCTCAAAGGAGTTTTAGCCAACGAAAAAAGTCTATCAGCCTTCCTAGGGTGGCACGGAGAAAAAGCAAAAATTCTTAATGAGAAGTTACAGGCTTGTTGGTCTCAAAAACAGGCTAGTAGTTTTATTGAGATTGCTCTAAGCCTCTGTAATGGATTTAAAGCCTCGGGGACAATTGTACAACTACGTCAAGCCTATAAACGCATCGCCAAATTACTCCAATCCACCCCACAGACAGTTTCTAAAGATCAGTTACAAGTCTCTTTGAATACTATCACCGCACATATTCAACAAAGTCATAATTTACAATCAGCCTATAGAGAATTCTCAACTTCTCCGATATTTGCAAAATTAAAAGTAAAATCCCCATCGACCCCTCAGGATCCCGTATATTTAGAGGGAGTCAAGATGTTCTTCTTCCTATTACAGTATCCTTCCCTATTGCAAAATCGGACAATCGCAAACGCTACAAAGCAAGTTATGCTGATTTACCACCCGTTCCTACAACAAGCTTTGAGAAAGAAAGAGAATGCATCTAACATCTTATCCATTGGAGAAAGCATTTTCGGAGCTTTCTGTTGGACCGCTCCCGAATTTAGAAATAACGTAACCCCCCAAACTATTGAATCTACACTATCTCTATTAGCCAGGGATCCTGCAGCGCTCTCTCTCTGTCCAGGTATGCGTACGGATTTCCTCCAGGTCATGAATTTAGAAGACCCCGTACGAACCACGGCTTTACTTAACGACGTACGACTAACATATCCTCAAATGTGGGAGACATTTATTCAGCATACGGATGTAGTAGGTCATAGAGCAACGCCTCAAAATGCTACCAAACCCTTTAGTCAAACTCTTCCTGAGGATGTCCTGCTTTATAGCTTCTTAAATACGCATCCACAGATTTTGGATAACAATACACCTCTGACACCCCGTCTACATGCGTATATCTCTGAGCAAACAGAACGTGTTAAAACTCATATTGTAAACAATATTGCCCATTGGACAACATTGTTCTGGGCGAATCTCAACTCAATTATGACTTACAACGCTCTACAAAGAGTATTCTTATTCGCATTAGCACGTAGGGAAAATACGCACCCAGAGGCATCTCAGACTCTCATTCATGACCTGAATTCTATGGATATTCGGGAACTTATGCATCTGTTTAACTCTGTAAATACGCAAGCTGAAGACGAGCATATTAGCGCTATTTCTTCGGCTTTGGGTTCATTAGCTCTTTGTCAATATTTAGCAGATGGAAATTTAACACAAAGCGTAAGCCAACTCACCCCGCTGGCAAATACGCAAGGATTCTTCCAAACGGACTATACTCCGGAACACCAGGCTCGAATTTTTGTCTTACGTGCGAACAATCACTATAACTGCTTACTGCCGAAAGATGCTAATGATACTTCGAAAGCAGAAAATGCAGGAAGTCCATCGAATCCATAATAAACTAGGGGGGCTTACTTATTCTTACGACGACTCATCCTCTACCTTATTCGATAAAACGATCTTTGGAAGACCCCAGTACCATTCTTCCCCTATCTTCAGAAGTCTCCGTTGGGGGAGGGTCTCCGCTCCTCATCGCAGGCCCATGCACTTTAGAAAGTTATGAGCATACCGTAGCTATCGGCCTTGCAGCTAAAGCGGCGGGCGCTACAGTGTTGCGAGGATCTATACGAAAACCTCGAACTAGTCCCTACTCCTTTCAGGGATGGGAAAAAGAGTGCGTTATCTGGCATAAAGAAGCTCAACGTATTCATGGCTTGCTGACAGAAACAGAAGTTTTAGATGTGCGTGATGTAGAAATCACAGCGGAAAACGTCGATATTCTTCGTATAGGCGCAAGAAACATGCAAAACTTTGTTTTGCTGCAAGAAGCCAGTCAAAGTCATCGTCCGATTATTCTCAAACGTCATCCCTCAGCAACTATAGAAGAGTGGCTATCTTCTGCTGAATATCTTCTAAACTCGCCCTCATGTCCTGGGGTAATTCTTTGCGAAAGAGGTATTCGAACTTTTGAAATGTCCACACGCTACACTCTCGATCTCAATACCGTAGCTCTGCTAAAAGAAATCAGCCCTCTTCCAGTCATTGTTGATCCCTCTCATGCTGCAGGAAAACGCTCTTTGGTAGCTCCATTAGCAAAAGCTGCCATGGCTGTGGGAGCTGATGGATTAATAATAGAAATGCATGAATGTCCAGAAAAAGCTCTTTGTGATGGGAAACAACACATAACACCAGAAGAGCTTAGTGAAGTATTTTCATCTATTATTAATCATAGTCGATCAAAGAAAGGAGAACAACACGCGGATTTGATTTATCAATAAATCGCATAAACCCCACTGTCTCCCTATTAAATTCTAAAAAACCCAAGATCCTTTATCATGTGTAGAGTCACACCATAAAATCTCGGATTTTATTTAATTAAAAGAAAAATAAAATCAATTTTAAAACAATTTATTTCTATTTTTTGAAAAACATTGAAAAGTTTTGTTTGTTTTAAATATTTATCTACCAAATAACAATGAAGGAATAAGAGTATTTTCTTCTTGGAGGTATATGGTAAAACAAACATGCAAACTCTACATTTTACAATGTCTATTTTACGCCTTATACTGGCTAATTTACTATTGTAGAAAAATACTCAGAGGCATCCCCGAACATCCTGACGAACCTTGGTTCCAAGCCTTTCTCTCCTCTCTTGTAGATCTTCTTTCTAGCTTAAAACAACTTCCGAATCCCGACATAAGATAACTGAGCTAACGACACTCACCTTCTTGTTGGAAAACAAGAAGGTGAGCACAGACGCTATTCTATATTAAATCCGTGATAACATCCCGCTTCTCCAAGCACCATGTTATTCAGCCTCCCTCATCATCTCCTATAGCAGCCCATTAGGTTCTTTACAGGGGCTTATATTGAGGTAAAGAACTAAGCCTTTTTCTCGGAGAATTTCCTGCTATACACGCATAACATTTCGGTAAAGACGAAAGCTGCTAAAGAGCAGAACCAAGCAACTAGGTCTCTAGAAAAAGGAATGGTAATGAAATACCCTAGGGTATACACACCTCCTCCTATGAGAACCGCAGACCAAGCTGCAGAAGGATTTGCTTGATACCGTGTAAGAAGAGCCACCCCTATGGGGACTGAAAGACAGCATACGGAAAGACTATAACTTAATATCAGCAAATCAACAATATTACTAAAAGCTAGAGCAGCAAGGGGAGCTAATACAGCAATAATACCAATTAAATAGCGATAGTTCATAAAGGAGATTTGTGGAATCTCTTCACTGATAAGCTGGGCAACAGCACTTATCAACGAGTCTGCTGTAGAAAGTATCGCCACACCAATAGCTGCTGCCATAACTGCTGCCAGTGATGGACCGCTTACGTAGGCTACGGTATCAATAAGCACACAACCTTGAGAAAGTCCTAATTTTGCTCCTAGCGAACCTAAAAATAGCGGGATGAAATTAAACAGGAGAACAACAATACCTGCAAGTATAGCTGCCCACTGCAACCGTCGTGGTGATGAGGCAGCAACACAGCGTTGTGCCATATCTTGCTCAACGATCATAAACACCATGGGCATGAAAATCCATCCGGGCAGTTTGCTTGTTGGCAGGGGATCAAAAACTGAGGTATTGGATAGTATTGGAGTAAATTCCGAGGCAGTATACCAAACAGAAATAGCGCAAGTGATTACAGCGATAAGAAGGAAAATCGCCTGAATAATATCCGTTCTTATAACTCCACGAAATCCTCCGGTAGATGTATAAAATACGAGAGTTATCCAAAAAATTGCTGTGAGGTACTTTCCATAAGCAAAGACGCCAAAGAGCTTATCCAAAGCGATAATCTGCGCAACAAGAATAAAAAATAAGGACAAAGAAGAAAGAAGAAAAGCCATTTTACGTAGCTTCTTTGATTTATATACGCTCTCAAAAAGCGTCACAACAGTAACAATAGATCCCGAGGCAAGTTTTCTTCCCGGTCCCATACCAAGAAAGATTAAACCCAAAGCCACTCCTAAAGGATAAAAAATCACGCCGTAACCATAACGAGCAGCTTCCTCAGCAGCGCCAAGCAATACCCCTCCACCTATTTGCGTAGCGATAAACGTCATCGTTAACGAAAAGGTATTTAAACTTCTTCCTGCGAGAAAATATCCCTCGCGATCCTGAACTGTAGAACCTCCTTTACGCCCTACAAATAAACACAAAGCTTGAACACCAAGCAAACAACCTAAAAATAATCCGAAATTCATTTTGAAACTCTTAACTGCAAAAAACACACAAGCTGAAGAGAAACTGCTCAGGGAGAACAATAACATCAAACATCTTCAGCAAAAATTTTACTTAAACACAGTTAAAATTGATGGAGGTAGCGTCCAGAATAACGGAAGCTTAAAGAAAACTGGGATGCGCGAAGTATTTTCAGGGAAAAAGAAGATGTCCGCATATCTGAAAATCCTAGCGCTCTAGATTACTACACAAGGATAAAACAACGGATCTTTAAAATCCATAAAAAACTTCATTCTTCTTATATTTAAAAATATAGAAAAAAAGTCTTTTTTATTTAAAAAGCAGAACAAACAAACAAATTAAATTAATCATGACAAATAAAGACATTAAAAACACATCAATTATTTATTTGAAAAAATTTATTTGCAATATCGTCTGTCTCGTGGATGAATTTTTGGAATCTCTAGAGAAACATTGTAAATCTTTGCTTTCTCAAGAAGAGTGTGATCAAGCGCTAACTCTATTAATTGAAGAACTGCAAAAATATAAAGAAAACCTAGACTCTGTAGCTATAGATCCTTCCCATCCCCTAAATAACCTGGTCAAGACAACGAAAACCGATCTACTTAAATAAAGAAAATAAAGCCCCTGCCGCTGCGCAACGCAGCGAGGGGGTTTCATGATAGCAACATTCTAGAAGGAAATCCACACCTTCGGTATTTTCAGAGAAAGCTATCCCCTCTAAAATAGCGAGTTTGTCTTGCCACCGACTTTCTGGATAGAGCTCCATCGCTCTGCGCAAAGATTCGTTATTTTTTTTCTGGCACAAAGTTGCCAAAGTAGATTCTAGCTTAGAGGCAAAACTCTTATCTGTTGTCCACGTCTCTGCAGCTTGTTCATCCCCTTCTTCCCAAAATACTCCGGAGAAAAAGCTCCATCCCTGCTGTTGCCGATTGGAGAGAAAATCTCCTGTTACCTTTTTGACCTTACTATATTTAGATACGGCAAGTAGGCGAATTAACTTTCTTCCGATTTCCCTTTTTATCATATCGAAATAAAGAGGAAGTGAAGCACTTTTAGGATTCCACTGTGAATCCCAAAGAAACTGCTCTATAGCCCAGCACATTTCAGGGTCACTGATAAAACTAGCGATAACATCACCGGCTTTCTCTATATTTGTACGGCTGACAAGAAGTAAAATCGCAAGATTAGCTGCAGCTTTTCTGGAAACCACAGCATTCAAATACTTATCCGCGAGATTTTTTCCACGTATTCCCAATGAACATACCGCTGCTGAAGCAGATTCGCACGTAGAGGCAAAGGGGGAAAGTAACCCCTGGACTAAAAGTTCTTCCCCTAAAGGGTCTCCTTGAAGATATAGAAGGGCTGCTGCCTGTAGACGCACCTTGGGGAATGAGGATGTTTGCGCGATATGACGCACCTGAGCAGCAATTTGTGCTGATTCGCAGCTTACCCCACGCCCACAAGCTAAAACCGCTCGCAAAGCAGTCTCTTGGACTTCAGGATATTGAATGGACAACAAATCTAAAAGAACACCCTCGTCTTTTTCTTCTCCTACGTGACGTAAAAGCTCACAAGCGAATAACGCCTGGTCCATATCTTCCTTCACTCTAGATCCCATCAAAAACTGGGGGGTAAGCATCAAAGAGGCTTTCCACGCTTCCCTACGTTCTTCTCCATCCACAAGCTTATTATTTGCCCGTTCCTGAAGATAAGGAAGAAGTTCTTCAATATCTAAAATTGCGGCAATTTGATATGCCATAATGCGCACCTGCATAGAATCATCATGACGTGCGATCTTACACACAGCATCCTTTAAATTTTGAGATCCGTATTGCAAAACCACTTGCAAAGCTAGAGTACGCACGATGACACTATCATCGGAAAGACAGGATAAAACTAAGGGGGTTAAACGAAAGTCTCTAGCTAAACCTATAGCAAGAATGCTGACAGCTCGAACCGTTATTGACGGATGATGAATACCGTCGGAAAGAATTTGTTGAGCAAAGTTTTCCAAAGCATCGCGATCCTTAGCAAGTTCCGGATAACGCTGTCGTGCTTTATTAAACTCCCTACTCCATGCTTCATAATCTTTACCTTGTGCTAAAGCCTGAAGGGCAAGTCGCGCTTGTGCCAACGAACATTCAGACGAGGACAAAAGAGCCCTAGCTTCCTTGATAGCTGCTGGGAAATCTTGAATAAGCAAATGTTGACGCAAAGATGAAGATCCTTGACAAACACTAGCCAATGTACAAAAGAAAATTAGGCTATAGCCCCTAATGAGCTTCCACCTAGAAGATGAATATGTAAATGGAATACGCTTTGTCCCCCCTCAATGCCATTATTGATTACGACACGATATCCATCAGCAATACCAAAAGCTTCAGCTAATTGCTGAATAATCTTTCCAGCTTCAGCAAGCAGGGAAAAATCCTCATCTTGCATATCTTGCATTCTTTCTATGTGCTTCTTAGGAATAATTAATAAATGAACAGCAGCCTGAGGAAAGCGATCTTTAATCGCTATAAAATTCTCATTTTCAAAAACTTTTTCGCACTCTATTGAGCCTTCGATAATTTTTTCAAAAATGGTTGTCATACTAATCCTCGATTCTCCAAAACCAACTGCAGGGCTCGTTGACAATGTTCTTTGCTATCCCAAACGGATAAAAATAATCCCTTATGGCAGAAAATAGCTCCGGGAATACCACAGACATCTTCCAGATCTTTGCCAAGAAGTCCTGCCCAATTTTCTGGGAAGGGCACACGCACTTCCATACGTCTATCTAAAGTCGGGGGAATGCCTCTAAGGATCCATTGATCACACGCGGGGAAACACACAAACGCTGCAGGATGACGTTCTCCTCCTAAGAAAAAGAAATTTTCCTGCCACGCTAACGGACGATCAAAAAACAAACAAAAGTCATCCTTTTCCATGGCAGATCTTACAACATCTCTACACATGCGATCATAACGGAACTTATTTCTCAAACGCTTCAGTAAATCTATAGTAAATTTTAAAGCAAAAAAGAAATCCGCATCCGTAGCATTCCGACCTTCTTCAGGATTGTATATTTTAATGATATCAGAAAAAGAACAGAAGCCTTCTTTTGAAAAGAACCTGCCATTATCTTGTTCATCAACGCCATGAATTAACGTATGGTTTAGAAAATGATATTCTTCTAAATCGATAAGCCTTTGCTCCTTAAGATAATCCAATATCATTCCTGCACTACTCCAAGGCCCCTCGTAGGACACTTGATGATGATCAAATCTTTTCTGTTCTACAGAATATACGCCGCCCACATCGCAGACATATTCGCATTCTGCGAGCTTTTCGGGATTTCGCGTACGGATGATTTTGCCTTCATCAACAAGACCGAACAAAATAAGCAACGCACACGCTGTAACCTCATCAGCATGAAAAGAACCGTCGTGAGTACCAACGCTTCTTGGAATTCGCATATTTCCCATCCTTTTTAAAAACCCTCCATTGTATCCAGAGAAAAATAATTCTCAATCGCAAAGAAGCTTCTTTCCATTTTCTTAAAAATCTTTTTCATCTAAAACAAAGCGTTCGAGCTATAAAATCCGACTTTTTTGGAGGGTACATGTTTAACTTATTCCACAGGAACCACGACGCAACTTCTCCTGATGGGTATCTTACTTCTTCCCTACGTATGCTATCGCCAAATATCTATGAGGGAGAAATAGAAATACTAAATATCCCCGAGTACTTCTTGGGTTTCCATTTACCTAAGCACTGCTTACATCTCAATCTAAAAAGCTCACTTGCACAATTAGGTGTAGATGCAAAAATTAAAGAAGCTGAATTAAGTAAGGAATGCTCTCGAGCACGACTACTAGTGCAAATGAGCAGTCATGATCCTATTGCTTCTGTTATGCTCACCTTATTAGAGCCTGGAGATTATGTTGCAAAGTTATTTGCAGCTGATGACCGAAGGTTAGTACGTTCTCTTCAATACCTAGAAAGAATGCTAAAACATACCGACAAGGCAGGAATGCCTTTGCTGTGTTTTGGCAAGAAATTAGAACACCTCATTTCTTTAGATGTGATTGATGATCGTCTTGTTGTCTCTCTTCCCACTCTTCCTGGGGTAGTTCAATACGATCATAAAATCTATGGTTTGCTTCCTCTCATTGGGAAAGCCTTAGGGCAACCTAACATGAGAGTGAGAAATTTCCTTGCTCTCTATCAATATAAAGTAGAACGGGAAAAGATCCCTTATCGCAATCGTATTCTACTGATAAAAACCGAACCTTTGCATATCCGCACTGTATTTGCTCGTGTTGTAGACTCTCTCCTCCCTGAAGGAGTAAAGCATACTGCAGCCAATATTTTAGAGCCGACTACACAAGAGTCTGGGGATATTTACGAATTTTATGGAACAAGTTCAGTTCCTGTAGAGATCATTCCTTTAGAATTCTTCACCATAGAACCCTATAAGGAACATTCTTTCTTCTGTTATCGTGATTCATTGAAATCCTCTTTAGAATCTGAAAAATGTATTTTTGACATTTTTGAAACTGCTCAGGGAACTCAAGAAAAAGCAGCAACATACATCTCTAAGGGCAGTGAAATTCCCGAGCTATCACCAAATTCCTGGTTAGTAGGATCAGCAAAATCTCTATACGATAAAAGGAACCCCTATCCTGAGAATCTTCACGAATACATAGAAGAACAACCCTGTTTTCCTTTCCTACAAGCTATGGAAACGGGCCACATTACCAGCCAGGGAGTACTTTTCTCACGTTATTTCCCTTCTTCGTGTCTTAAAGGCATGCTGCTTTCCTACCATGTAAATTACTACCTGCAACAGATCTATTTCCAGATCCCCTCCTATAACTACGGAGAATATTTCTCGGAACATGACCGTTCATTACTTATGGACTTATACTTCTCCGGAATCCCAACATTCTGGGTAGACAGAGCCTCTAAACGCGTTTTGCAGTATGTAAAACGTCGTGGTCAAGATTCAGGAATGTTTGTTCCTGTAAAACGCGTTCAAGAGTTTCGCTCTGCCTACTTTATCGGAATTCACGGCTCTGGGATCGTCTCTGAAGGTTATAAAGAAGATCTACGTGAGTTTCTACAAGGAATCCATAGTCTGACTCAAGAAATGCCTATTCCTGGATTTCCTCCCAACACACCTTTAGCAATTATGACCGGAGGTGGCCCAGGAGCTATGTCCATAGGTAATGAGGTTGCCACAGAACTCAATCTCCTCTCCTGTGGCAACACTGTAGACTTTGAGCAATCTCCGGGAGCACCCCAAGCTGCAAATCCCTATACACAAGCAAAAATGACCTACAGGATTTCTTCTTTAATTCAACGACAGGAACACTTCCATGTGGATCTGGCCCTATTTGTTACTGGAGGCCTGGGAACTGACTTTGAACTTTCTCTAGAGCTTGTCAGTATAAAAACAGGGAAAAAACCTCCTGTTCCTATCTTTTTAATAGGCCCTGCTTCCTATTGGAAAGACAAGATTACCCCCTTATATCAAAGCAACTGTACAGCGGGAACGAACCGAGGTTCAGAGTGGGTAAGCAACTGCGTATTCTGTATATCCTCTCCGAAAGCAGGAATAGAAATTTTCAGGAGGTACATGAACAACACCCTACCTATAGGTCCGGAGCATCCTCCCTATCCCGATGGATTTATAGAAGTATAACTAAAAACCGTAGGATAAGCGAAAGCCGTAGTAATTACACGGCTCTCGCACAAATTGCCCTTCTTTAGAAAATCCCTGATGATACTCAACAAATGCGCGAATTTTTCTTCCTACATCGCGAAATTTAGACCATTCCATACCCAGGATATAGGTTTGATCTATTCCAAAATGCTGCTCTTCCCAAAAGCGAAAATGCATAGCAAAAATCGGTTGAGCGTGTAAGTTTCCTTCTCGCAATCCGAAAGGACGTAACTCCGCCCCTGCTTCTATGTACAAAGGCCGTTCTGGGAATGTAAGGTCCCTACTAATGATATAGCCTAAGCCCCCGTAAACACGTAGTTGGGGATTGTGATGCAAAGAGACAAAGAAATCGATCCCTTCATCACTAAGGTTAAACCTTGGGAAGCTGGGGTGTGTTAAAAGGAACTCATCTCCTAAATGCGAGGAGAGATGCCACAGACGCAAACGGAAACTCCATTTATTCACAGCAAAGCCCAGCAAGCCTGAGACAAAAAAATCTGAGTTTACCATGCACGAATCGGGATGATCTAAATCAAAAACAGAAAAGACTCCTCCTTGAATACCGATATCTAAATCACCATGGAACCGAGAAATATCAAAAAGACGTAGAAGAATAAAATCCCCGCCAAAAATAGCAGAGCCTACGCGATTTCCTATCACCTTTTCATTAAAACGAATACCCGCGCTATTAGTTACCTGGCGAGGATCTGCAATTAACGGAGCAAAAAGTATAGTATTTTGTGGCAACCATACTCCCTCCTTACCGCAAACAATTTCCGTTCCCAACGCTTTTTGCTTTGGTAAAATGGGACAGTTATCTCTATAGCGATTGCGGCATTCTTGATACGAACACTCACAAATCTCTACAGAAGTAATGAAAGGTAAATCTTTAATGAAATCTACAATCGCAGTAGAGAGAAGAGCATCTACAGGAAGAGAGAATATATAAGCAACGTTATCCTCAACTACAACCTGTGTACAACTGTCTAAAAAATGCATATCGACGAGAGCTTGTACATACCCCGTAAGATAACAACCATTTTCAGATTCTTGAATGTTTTCAGGTAATTGATCCGAGCGATTAACAGCCTTACTAAAGTTCTCGCAATCAGGACAACGAAGAACTTCTTGAGCCCCCGTACTTAAACAAGATGAAAAATAGCAAATAAATACTACACTGCAAAAACAGCAGCAATAACGTAACAGTCTTCCCATGGTATCCACAACCTATAGAAAGAGATGATTTATTTAGCAATATCTCGCACACAGATTACCTTAAAAAAACTTCTAAAAGGAACATGTG